>DATKHW010000964.1:0-14275 GCA_035546275.1 Gemmataceae bacterium | reverse complement strand
TCCTTGATGCAGTGAGGGATCAACCGGGGCGAAGCCGCGTCTCCGTTCCGAGGCGGGACGACCGGCGCCGGGTTCACGCCCAGTGGGCGGTCAGCTCGGGGGCGAGGTTCGTGTGATGCCGCTCAAAGGGTGTCTAGCAAGCCCCTCTCCCCCGCTTCGGGGGAGAGGGGTTGGGGTGAGGGGGCGGGTCTTCTGCGGCAAAACCCCCTCACCCCCGACCCCTCTCCCCCGGAGTACCGGGGGAGAGGGGAGATTTCTAGAGGGCCTGTCAGTCGCTCAGGCCCTCGTTCGCCGCCGCCTCGTCCAGCGCCTTCTTGTCGGCCTCGCTGAGCTTGGCTTCGCCGAGCTTGATTACCACCTTGTTGAGCGTACCCGTGAACCGGAACGGCACATGATAGTCCTCGCTGACCGGCGTGCCGGTGTCCTCGCCGATGTCAAGCGTCTCGTCCGCCGAGACGCGGTAGGGGATGGTCCTTTCGATCTTGCCCTGGGCCGCCTTCTGATCGTCCACGGTCAGCACGGCGAGGGCCGGCTTGCCCAGGCCGGGGCCGTCGTATTTGAAGTCGAGCAAGATGGTGTGTTTGCCGGGCGCGAGCTTGTCCTTGCCGGCGACCGTGGTGCGCTGCACGCCGACAAGGTTGTAATGGAAGACCGGCCTGCCTTCGAGCAGGTAGAGGCCCCAGCCGTTGAAGCGGCCGCCCTGCGTGGCCAGTACGCCCTCCGCGCCGCCGGCGGGAATCTCCACCTCGGCGGTGATGGTGAACGACTTGTTTTTCATGTCCGGCGCGCTACCCTCGGGGATGCGCACCATGCCGGGGTAGTAGGTGAACTCGGAGCGGCCGCGCGTGAGGCTGGGGCGGTTGCTCACGTCCATGCGCTCCACCTTGCTGTTGTCGAGCGGCAGCACGTTGTACTTGGCGGCCTCGATCCAGAACATTTCTTGTAGCTCGTGGAGCTTTTTGGGTTCCTTGGCCGCCAGGTTGTTCGCCTCGCTGAAATCCTTCGTCACGTCGTAAAGCTCCCACTGATAGTCGTCGATGTCGATGGTCTTGCCGAAGGCCCAGGGCGGCAGCGGCGGCGTGGTGCAGGCGACCCAGCCGTCGCTGTAGAGGGCGCGGTTGCCGAACATCTCGAAGTACTGCGTGCGCCGCTTCGACGGCGTCTTCGCATCGTCGAAGGTGTAGACCATGCTCACGCCCTCGACCGGCTTTTGCGGCGTGCCGTTGAGCATCCAGGGCGACTCCACGCCGACGGCTTCGAGAATGGTCGGCGCAATGTCGATGACGTGGTGGAACTGCGTGCGGATGCCGCCCTTGTCCTTGATGCGCGCGGGCCAGGAGACGACCAGGCCGTTGCGCGTGCCGCCGAAGTGCGAGGCGACCTGCTTGGTCCATTGGAACGGCGTGTCCATCGCATGCGCCCAGCCGACCGGGTAGTGATTGAACGTCGTCGGCCCGCCGAGATCGTCCATGTGCGCCATCACCTGCTTGAAATCCTCGGGAATGCCGTTGAAGATAGACATTTCGTTGAGCAATCCCTGAAAACTGCCCTCGGCGCTGGCGCCGTTGTCGCCCTGGATGTAGATGACCAACGTGTTGTCGAGCTGGCCCGTCTCCTCGACCGCGTCGAGAATCCGGCCCATCTGCGTGTCGCAGTAGGACAGCGCGGCGGCGTAGACCTCCATCATGTGGGCGTAGACCTTCTTGTGGTCGGCGTCGAGCGAGTCCCAGGCCGGGATGCCGGGCGAGCGCTCGGTCAGCTGGGTGTCCTGCGGAACGACGCCCAGCTGCTTCTGCCGGGCGAGAGTGATTTCCCGCATCTTGTCCCAGCCCATGTCGAACTGGCCCTTGAATTTGGCGATCCACTCCTTGGGCGCGTGGTGCGGCGCGTGGGCCGTGCCGGGCGCGTAGTAAGTCAGCCACGGCTTGTCCGGGGCGATCGCGTGCAGCATGTGGATGCGCGCGATGGCGTGGTCGGCCATATCTTTCTCGAAGAAGTATTCCTTGTCGTCGTGCGGCGGTTCGACGGGCTGGATTCCCACGTAAAGGGCCGGCGCCCACTGGCTGGTGTCGCCGCCGAGGAAGCCGTAGAAGTACTCGAATCCCAGGCCGGTCGGCCACAGGTCGAAAGGCCCGGCCTGGCTGGTGTGCCAGTCGGGGACGTTGTGGTTCTTGCCGTACCAGGCGGTGTTGTAGCCGTTTTGCCGCAGCACCTCGGCGAACGTGCCGCAGCTTTTCGGCATGAGCGTGTTGTAGCCCGGGAATCCGGTGCCCGCCTCCATGATGCAGCCGGTCGCGTCGGAATGGTGGTTGCGCCCGGTGAGCAATGCGGCGCGGGTGGGGGAACAAAGGGCGCAGGTGTGGAACTGCGTGTAGCGCAGGCCGTTCTGGGCCAGGCGGTCGAACGTCGGCGTCGGGACCGGCCCGCCGAACGGTTGGGTCGCGCCGAAGCCCACGTCGTCCGTCAGGATGAGCAGGACGTTCGGCGCGCCCTTGGGTGCATGGACTTCCTGCGGGAAATCCTTGGTGGAGTCCTTGATCGTTCGCCCGATGTGGCCCTCAAAGGGCGGTTCGGGCCGCGGCAGGACGGTCGCGTCGCCGTGCGGCGTTTCGACCGGCGCAGGGGGCGGGGCCGTCGCCCAGAGGCGGGAGACGACATGGAGTCGTCCCGATGCTGCGGCGGCGCCGAGCGCGCCGCCCACAACCAGGGCGGCCAGCGACAGCAGTCTCATGCGATGCTTCATTGGAAAACTCCGGCAGCGGTTCCGATTCTTGTCCCTATCCAGCCCTTAAACGGGACTCAATGGATCTCTTATATCTGCCGCCTTTCGGCCGGATAGGGAGAGGGACGCACCCCTTCGAGAAATGAGGGGCGGCGAAGACGCCGCCCCCACGAAAAACGGGCTGGGCGTCCATCAAGGATACCGCACCACGCCGGCGTGATAGGCGTCGCCGGACACTCCGCCGGCCGAGTAACCGCCGTACATGGTCGGCGAGTAGGCGCGGGCGCCGCCGGCCTCGTAGGCGCCGTTAGGCCCCGAGCCGGAGACGTTCCCTTCGTGGTAGACCCCGTTGGGGCCTGCGGCCGTCGTTTCGTGGGCCGTGGCGGTTCGACCGGTGTAGGGGTTGGTATAGGTGGCGCTGCGGGTGACCGCCCCATAGGCATGGGCCTGGGACGCGGTCAGCAGCGCCGCCAGGCCGGCGACGACTGCGGAAATCAGGATCGTTCGCATGGTGGAATCTTCCTTTGCGGGCGATTGGTTTCACTCACATTCCGTCGATCCGCCTCTTCCCGTTTCTCCGATGCGTTGCGGCGCGGGTCGGCTCACTTGACCCGCTTCATTTTCACGACCTTGGCGTCGCCCATCGGCTTGCCGTCCATGTTCCGGTCCATGAGCTGGAACGTGAAGTGGTCGTCGTCCAGCTTGGTAATCACGTTGGTCGCCGTCACCTTTTTGCCGTCGCGCGACTGGCCGGTTATGGCGACCTTCCACTTGTTGTCGCCGTCCGCCGTCCAAACGCCCTCGGAGAAGCCGCCGTTGAAGAAGAACGACCACGACCGCGGCTGTTTGGCCGCCGCGTCCCAGCCGATGACTTGCTTGCCGCCGGCCACCGGAATGTCGTCCATCGTGATGTCAAAGGTATTCACGATGAAGTTCTGGCTTTCGTTCCAGATGTACGACGCCTTGTCGCTCCCGCCTTTCTCCACGTCCTCGGTCCAGTCGCCGATCAGGTAGGCCAGGCCGTCGAGGTGCTCGGCGTTGTTCGGCGGCACTGCCGTGGCTTCGCGGACGCTTTCGATCATCCACTGCCCTTCCTGCTTGACGTGAACCACCGTGTAGCGGCTGGCGGCCGGGGGGCTGCCCGGAACGACGACCTCGGTCTCGCCGTCCTCCAGCGCTAGGTCCGGTTTCACAACGCGCAAGGAACCGATGCGGATGTAGAGCTTGGCGCCCTTCGCCTCGGAGAAGAGCTTCTGGTATTCCGCCTCGATCGCCTTGCGTCCCTTGACCGCATGGCCTTCGCGGTCCACCATGTCGCCGTCGGGCGTCCAGAAAGCGGCCACGGCCTTGGCGTCGCCCTTGTTGAACGCCTCGACGAAGGCCTCGGCCGTCTTCTGAATCGCCGCTTCCTCCTTGGCGTTATCGGCGGGTTCGCCGGCAGGGACATCCGCCGCCAGGAAATCGACGCGCACAGCGGCGCCGCCAGTCACCTCGACGCGGCGGGACCGTTCAACCGTTTTGCCGCCGTCCTTCCAGCGGGCGAGCAGGTCGTAATGGCCCGCCTTGCCGGTGGCCAAGGCCGGCGTGATGAAGGTTCGCTCGCCGCCCTTCTGGTTGGTGGGCGCGCCGTCGAAGAGGACCTCGGCGTCGGCCGGCACCAGGACCGTGATGCGCGCCACGGCCGGCTCGTCGGCCCGCGCCGCGGCGGCCGATGCGACCCATGCGGACAGGCCGGCCGACAGGGCCAGCGCGCCCGCGATCCAACACTGTGTCCATTTCATACCTAGATTCTCCTGTGACATCGAAGTCGTCTTGCCGCAGTTAAATACACATCCCTTTCCCGGTCCGTATCGTCCAGAATATCTGCCGTCATCGCACAAACAAGCCCCACAGGCCTGCGAGGCATAGAACGGCGAAAAGCATCGCAACCGTTATACTTAGGGGCCACTGCCTCAAAACCGGGATCTCCCCCAGCCGCAGCCGGCGAAGCGCCATCCAGTGAGACGGGCCAGCCAGCACCGTGGCGATCAGCCCCAAGACGATGAGCGCGACGCCGAAACGCACCGCGCCCTCGTGAAGCCGGATGGTTTCCTCATGCGCGTTTGCTTCCCGAAGCGTCCGGAAGAAAGCCACCATGCCGAAGCCGAAGCTCGCCATGGTCAAGGTCGTTCGGATCCAGGCGAGCGTCGTCCGGTCCAGCGCCAGCTGCGTTCGGACGCTCGCCAAGCTCGTCCGCTTCCCAGCAAGATGGGTGCGCGGATCGGTCGGATTTGGCGTCTCCTCACTCACGGATTCACCCTCATCCGACGGAACACAAAGGAGCGAGCGCCCCCGGGGGAGCGCTCGCCCTGAACGGTCGATCAATCGCCCTCGTGGGCCTTGATCATCTCGTCGATCTTTTTCTTCACAGCCTCCAGGTTGAACGAAGCCGGATCTTGCATGGGCGGATACTCAATGGCCGTCTTGGCCAGGTCCGCCACCTTGTGCTGCACGAGGACGAAACGCCAAAACTCGCGGGCGTAGAAGTCATTCATGTAGCCGGGCGAGCCGGTTAGTATCGTCTCCCCGAGGGTGCTCGGGAATCGCTCAAAAGGATCCTGCCGCAGGTTTGTCAGAACGGGCATGTCCGTCGTGACCTTGGGGCCGACCCAGCCTTGCGGCTGCTGCAGGAATTGGAACTTCATGTCGTCGAGGCGCACAGCGCCAAGGTTGGGCCCGGAGAAGTAGAAGAGTTCGTGCCGTTGGGACGGCCCGTTGCCCTCCAGCAGCTCCAGCTGGTTGTAACCGTCGAGGTGGTTCTTATACTCGCGGTCGCCGAGCTTCACGCCCTTGAGGAGCTGGTTAGTGATATCCGGGTTGCCGGCGGCGGCCACGAGGGTCGGGAACCAGTCCAGGCCGGAGAAGAGGCCGTTCTGAACCGTGCCCGGCTTGATGTGGCCCGGCCAGCGCGCGATGCACGGCACGCGGAAGCCGCCTTCGTAGGAAGTGCCCTTTTGGCCCTTGAACGGCGTGTTGCCGCCGTCCGGCCAGGTGAACGTCTCCGCCCCGTTGTCGGTGGAGAAGATGACGATGGTGTTGTCGGCCTCGCCGATGTCGTCCAGGTGCTTCAGCAGGGCGCCGATGTTGTCGTCCATGTCCTTCATGCCGGCCTCTTCCACGCCGTAGTTGGTCTTGGCGTTCATTTCCGCCTGGTACTTCGGCGAGAGGTACGTGAAGACGTGCATGCGCGTCGTGTTGTGCCAGACGAAGAACGGCTTGCCGTCCTTCTTCGCCTTGTCCATGAAGTCGCAGGAGCTCTTGACGAGCACCGGGTCGAACGTCTCCATGTCGTACTTCGAGCCGGGGGGGCCTTGCTGCCAGCCCTGGTGGTCGGCCGTCATGTTCTGGAAGGGGCGCAAAGGCCCCTCATCCACGATCTTCTGCTTGCCGACCTTGCCCCAGCGCGGATCGACCGTCTCGTCGTCTTTGTCGGTCGCGAAGCAATGCACCAGATTGCGCGGCCCGTACTTTTCAAACCAGCCGGCGGGATAGGAGTACCAGTACGGGTCCGACATGGCGTCGAGGTGGTACAGGTAGCCGAAGAACTCGTCGAAGCCGTGGACCGTCGGCAGGTACTTGTTCAGGTCGCCGAGGTGATTCTTGCCGAACTGGCCGGTGGCGTAGCCCTGCTCCTTCAGTGCGGTGGCAAGGGTGCAGGCCTCGGCCGGGAGACCTACGTCGGCGCCAGCCTGGCCGACGGTCGTCAGGCCGGTGCGCAGCGGGATCTCTCCGGTGATGAAGTTGGCCCGGCCCGCCGTGCAGCTGGCCTCGGCGTAGTAGTCGGTGAACAGCATCCCCTCCGCGGCCAGCTTGTCGAGGTTCGGCGTCTTGCCGGACATGATGCCGCGGTGGTAGGCGCCGATGTTGAACCAGCCGACGTCGTCGCCCATGATGAACAGGATGTTCGGCTTCTTGCCGGCGGCCGCGACCTTCGCCGCGACCGCGTCATTGTGTGCGGCCAGCGCGACGAGCGCGGCCTTGTTCAGACCATCGGAGCAGCAGCCCGGCTTGGCCGCTTCCGGCGCCGCGGGCGCGGCTGCCTTCGGTTGTTCCGTCTGCTCCCCGCTCGCTTTCTGGAGCGGGTTCAGCTTGCCGTTCGCTGCGGCATAACCGAGCAGCGCGCTCACCCCTGCGACGAGCAGGAGTTGGAACTTCACGTTCCTCAACATGCGGTCACTCCTTGTTTTTGTCCCAATCCTGGACCGAGAACGCCCCGGTCCATACCTCGTCCCTGTCCCGGTTGATTGACCTCGGCCGCCGTCCGAATCGGCGGAGGCGGCCGACGGGCGCCTCATTTCGGGCCTGCCGCCAGTCTGACCCAGATGCTTTTTTTCTCGTCGCCCATGACCATCGGTTTCCGTTCGCATTGCTTTTCCTATTGGGACATGGTGAGGAGACCGTGCAGCAACAAGGTTGCGACCACATGGGATTTACTTCGGCGCCTCCGCCGACTTCACGCACCGGAACCCGACGTGCGACATGCCGGTGTCCGGAGTGCATCCCATGCGGGCGCTGGGCCGATAGTTGAAGCAATAAGCGGGGCAGCAGAGAAAGGAGCCGCCGCGCTGGACGCGCTCCGCGGCCCGCTGCTTCGGGTCGAAACTGTGCGCCGGGCCGGTCGGATTGGCGGCGACCTTGCCGTCCGCGAACTCGGCGTAGGCGTCGGGAAGATACCAATCGGCGGTCCATTGCCATACATTCCCGGCCATGTCGTAAAGGCCGTAGCCGTTGGCCGGAAACGCCTTCACCGGAGACGTGCGCTCATAGCCGTCTTTTCTCGTATTCTTATCGGGGAAGTGGCCCTGGAAGTTGTTGCATTGCGGATGGTCCTCGTCGAACGGCTCGTCGCCCCAGACGTACTTCTTGCCTTCCAGGCCGCCGCGGGCGGCGCGTTCCCATTCCGCTTCGGTCGGCAGACGCTTGCCGGCCCATTTCGCATAAGCGACGGCGTCGTCCCAGGAAACCTGCACGACGGGGTGGTCGTCCTTGCCGTCAATAGTGCTGCCCGGTCCTTCGGGATGGCGCCAATCGGCGCCGGGCGTCCACTTCCACCAGCCGCGCACGTCGTCCAGCGGCACGGGATGGTCGGGCGGCGTGAAGACCAGGGAGCCGGCGACCAGGTCCTCGGCTTTCGGCGGCTTCGCCCCTGGAGGAGCGTTTCGCATGATGTCTTCAACCGTGGGCTTGATTTCCGCTGTGGTGACATAATGCGTGGCCTCGACGAAGCGGCGGAACTGGGCGTTGGTCACGTCGGTCTCGTCCATCCAGAAGCCGTCCACGCGAACGCGGTGGGCGGGATGCTCCACGCGCGAAGCGTCGGCGTCGTCGCTGCCCATCGTGAACTCGCCGCCGGGAATCCAGGCCATGCCCGGCGGACCGTCCAAGGGCTTGGATTCCCCGCCGCGACTCCATATGACCAGGGCATAGGTCGCACCGAAGCCGCCGACAGCAACGAGAGTCAGAACCGCCAACTTGAGCCAAGTGTACTTGGCAGGAGATGCGGCTGGCGTCTGAGCCTTTCGCTCTCTCAGTCCAAGCCTGTTTCTCAGCGACCCGCCCGAGGACAAGCCGGGACGCCGGCCGCGCAGCTTACTCATGATGGTTGCTCCTTGGGTGATTTCTTCTCGACTACGGCGGCGATCCCGCCCGCAGGACGTACACCGCGCCATTGCCATTGGCCGTGACCAGGTAACGCCCATCCGGCGTGAATGCGGCATCTCGAATTCCGAGGGAGAACGGACCCAGATCGATGATGCGAGGGCCGGGCTCGCCGGCGGTCAAGTCCCACATGCGGATCGTCCCGTCCTCCGCGCAACTTGCCAGGATCGGTTCCGTGGGCGCGAACGCCAAACCGCGAACCGGACCGGTGTGTCCCTTCCAAGTCGTCTCCTGCCCGGTTTCGAGGTCCCACAATCTCACGGTAAAATCCGGGGCGTCGCCGACGGCCGCCAGCCTGCGGCCGTCGCGGGAGAAGGCCACGTCATTGACGGCGCTCGGCATCGCGAACCTCCGCGGGCTTCCCCCGGTGAGATCATGCAGCCGGACGGTTTTATCTTCTCCGCCGGAAGCCAGCCGCATGCCGTCAGGACTGAAGGCCACGCAGCGGACGGGACCGGCGTGTCCGGGCAGGGGACTTTGCTCTTCGCCGCTGTCCGCGTCCCAGCGCTTGATGAAACCGCCCTCGCCGCCTGCCGCCACGATGCGGCCGTCAGGGCTGAAGCAGACGCGCGAAAAGGAGTGGGAAAGGCCCTTGAGTCTTCGCAGCTCGGCGCCGCTGTCCACATTCCAGAGAATGATCGTGCCGTCCAGGCTGCCCGAGGCGAGCCGGTCGCCGTCCGGGCTGAACGCCAACCCACAGACCGCCGCACTATGAGCTTTCAGGGTGCGCCGCAACCGACCGGTCCCTAAGTCCCAAAGCCTTACAGTCCAGTCCTCGCCGGCCGATGCGGCCGTCCGACCGTCGGAGCTGACGGCCACGGCGTTTACCGGCGCACTATGGCCCTGGCGCGGAAACAATTCATTGCCGGTGGCGGCGTCAACCGCCCGTATATATGTGGCGCCATGTTGTGGGGCCACGAACAGGATCTTCCCGTCGCGGCTGAGGTAATGGAACGCTCGAACCGGGTCCACCGAAGCCTCCGCCGCGATTGCGGGCAGCTCCGTCCCAGCGCTCACGTTCCAGCGAGTGAACGTATGGACCGGGCGGGGCGTGCCGTTGGTCGTCGAGGCAAAGAGACTCTGGCTGTCGGGGCTGAAAGCCAATTGGGCCGCCGGCGTCGGAAGCGTTCGAACTGACTCCAGAGCGTCGGCGTTCCAGAGTTTGAACCCGATCTCGTCGCCGGTCGCAAGGAACTTACCGTCTGGACTGTATGCCAGTCCCGCCACATAGCCCTCGTGGCCCTCCAGGGTGCGAACTTCTGTGAGCTTCGTCCCGTCCCAATCAAATACTTTCGCGCACTTGCTCCAGTACACGGCCGCCGCCAGGCGTCGCCCGTCGGGACTGACGCATATCGGTCCGACGCCTTGCCGGCTAATCTCCACGCTTTGAACGCTCGCCCCGGTTCGGGACTCCCAGACCTGAATTCGGCCGCCGCTCTCCGTAAATAGGTCTCGGCCGTCGCCGCTGAAAGCCGCAGCGCAATCAATCGTGAGGCCGGGCTGCGGATGGGTGAACAGCACACGGTCGTCCGCCAGCGTCCACACTCGGACCGAGCCTCCGGACCCTTCGAATCGGGTGGTCGCCGCCAACTGTTGGTTGTCCCGGCTGAACGTCACGCGGAAGACGCGGCCGCCCGGCCCTTTTAGGCTTCGCAGATACTCTCCGGTCGCCGCATCGAAGAGAATCACATCCTCGTCAAGCGGCACGGCCAGCAGCTTGCCGTCCGGGCTTTGCTCCATCCACGCCGTCTGCCCGATCCGCGGCAACAGGTACTTTCCGTCTCCCAGCACAGCCGCCAGTTCCGGCGGCGCATGAGCCGGGTCGCCGCCGCCGGCCAGCGTCAGCAGTCTGGGCGGGACGTCTTCGCGTCGCAGATTGAGCGGCTCAGCCGGACGCCGCTTGCGAACCGTCGTATCGCCGCGATGCGTGGCCGGCGCACCCCATTGCCACGGCTTCAAGACGGCGGCGACCACGCCCAGGCCGATCAGCGCGGCCAGCAGACCGGCGACCAGAAGGCAGGCGCGCCAGGAGGGCCGTTCGGCTCGCGCTGAACCGGGCTTCTCCGCCACAGGGACAGCGCTCGCGGCCGTGCCGGGCGGCGGCAATTGCTGCTGCTCCTGCGCCAGCCGGCCGGTCAGCAAGTCCGCCACTTCTCGGGCCGAGCCGAAGCGGTCCGCAGGGTCCTTGGCGAGCAGTTTGCCGATCAGATGGCACAGGTCCTGGGGCAGGTCCGGGCGGCTGGCGTGGATCGGCCGGGGAGCGGCCTCGGTGACGCTCTGGAGGATTTCCGCCGTCGTGTTGCCGTCGAACGGCGGCCGACCGGTGCAAAGCGCGTAAAGCACGGCCCCGAGGCTGAACAGGTCGCTGCGCTCGGTCGTCGCCTCGCCGCGCGCCTGACACGGCGCCATGTACGAGGGCGTGCCGGCGATGACGCCGTGTTCGGCCAGGGCGGCGGCGGCGGCGAGGGCCAGGCCGAAGTCGGTGATTTTGACGCGCTGAACGCCGTTTTCCAGCAGGATGTTGGCGGGCTTGATGTCCCGGTGGATCAGCCCCTGCGCGTGGGCCGCTGCCAACCCGCTCGCCACCTGCAAGCCGATACGCAAGATTTCTCGAAGCTGCAGCGGCCCGTCTTTCTTGATCCGGTCTTCCAGCGTGACGCCGGAGATGTACTCCATCACCAGGTACGGAAGCGGGCCCTCGTCGCTGACGGCGTGGATGGCGATCACGTGGTCGTCGCGCACAGCGGCCGTGGCCTGGGCCTCGCGGACGAACCGCTCGCGGGCCGGGCGGCTGGCCGCCAGCCGGGGAGACAGCACCTTGAGGGCGACGATCCGTTGCAGCTTGCCGTCGCGGGCCTTGAACACGGTCCCCGTGGCGCCCCGGCCGACGACCTCCAGCACGTCGTAATGATCCATCCGTCCCAGGGCGCCTGGTTCGCGGGGCGGCGCCAGGAACGTCAGCGCCTGGTCGCCCCTGCGCAGCTGTTCGGGGGCGGACACTTCGAGGTACGCGCCTTCCATCTGATGGGCGCGAAGCAGCCGCTCGATGCGCTGCCGCAGTTCCGGCCGGCCGGCGCAGGCCTCGTCGAGGTAGGCGGCGCGCGCGGCCGGATTCTCGCGATCCAGCGCGTTCAGGAAGATGGAGCGCTCGCTCATGCTGCGGCGTCCGTGGCGCCTCCCTCAGAGCGTCTGGAAGAAAAGGCGTCTGGAACTCTAAAATCACAGTTCCAGACGCCTTTTCTTCCAGACGCTCTTCGATAAACCGGCTGCACAAGGTAATGCGACGCGGCGGGTCGAACCCCGCCACGGATTTTTTTCACGACAGGTTTTCGTCCGGGCCGGCGCCCTGAAGCCGGTCCCGCAGCCAGGCGCGGGCGAAGGTCCACAGCCGTTCGGCCGTGCGCGGCGAAACGCCGAGAGATTTGGCGGCGTCGGGAATGGACAGGCCGCCGAAGTAGCGGAGCTGCACCAGGTCGGCCGCGGCGCGGTCGCTGGCCGCCAGCTCCGTCAGCGCCTCGTCCAGGGCCAGCACGTCCTCGCGCGGCTCAGGGGCCAGAAGCTCCGCTTCTTCCAGGGGCAGGCGCTCCCGGTCGCCGCCGTGCTTGAGGCGGCGCTTGCGGCGAGCGCTCTCGACGAGGATGCGGCGCATGGCTTCCGCGGCGGCGGCGAAGAAATGGCCGCGGTTGTCCCACGACGTCGCCGCCTTGTCGCCGACCAGGCGCAGATACGCCTCGTGGACCAGCGCGGTCGGTTCGAGCGTTTGCCCCGGCGCCTCGTGGGCAAGGCGGTGCGCAGCCAGGCGGCGCAGGTCGTTGTAGACCAGCCGCAAGAGCTGGGCGGCGGCGTCCGGATCGCCGGATTCCACCGTTTTCAGAAGAAGTGACACGTCGGGCATTGGGCAACCTCCGTCCAACGCCCGGCCGCTTCGCCCCCGCCGTGAGGGGAATCGGCCGACATAGATGCGCGATCCATGCGAAAAGTCGATTTTTCAGGCGGATAATCTTCCTGACATGCAACCGCCCCGGGCCGGCCGGCGAACATTGCGGGCCGAATACGCCGGCGTCCAAGCCGACTTGCCTGAAGGACCCTTTGGGCCGGAGAGCGGTGGTGAGGAAAGTATGGTCATGCGCTTGAGCGACTTCAAGGGCAAAAGCGGCGAATTCATGTTTTCATGCGAGCCGGAGTCGGTTCGGTGAGGGAACGGGGAAGGGATGCGGTGGAGGCGTCAATGAACGCACCAGTCGCATGAAGGCCGACGCCGCGTGAGAAGTTCTTCGGTTTTTGCTTGCGTCTGTCGCGGTCCGGCGTTTAGATGCAAGCCGGCTTGCGCTGTCTTCCTTTCGTGCATTGCCGCATGGGCGCCTGGCGTCTGCCGTCGGCGCAAGAATCCATTCCGCGGTCCGAACCCATTCGTCGGGGACGACGATTCGCATCCCAGCACAGCGAACATTGGCGGCCGATCGTGCGCCGTGGCAGGCGCGGTCCGCTGCCGTCACGAGGAGTAACGCCATGTTTCTACGCTCCAAAGCTGGGCTGATCGCCGCACTGGCGATCGGCGCCCTGGGCGGTTGGCTGGCCGCGTCCGGCCGGCTCGACCCATCGCAGTGGGTCGGCGCTGCAGCGCCGGACGCCCCGAAGGCGGCCGTCCAACCCGCCGCACCCTCCTGCTGCAGCAGCGACGGCGGAAGGCTCATCGCCCTGGCAGGTCCCGCGGCGAAGAATTCGGCCGACGACCCGAAGAAGCCGGCTGCCGACCGCAAGACGCCGAACATCCTCGTCATCATGGGCGACGACATCGGCCAATCCAACATCAGCGCCTACACCAGGGGTCTGATGGGCTACCAGACGCCGAACATCGACCGCATCGCCAAGGAGGGGATGCTCTTCACCGACTACTACGCCGAGCAGAGCTGCACCGCCGGCCGGTCCTCGTTCATCACCGGCCAATGCACGCTCCGCACCGGGCTGAGCAAGGTCGGGATTCCCGCCGCCCCCGTCGGGCTTCAGAAGGAAGACCCCACCATCGCCGAGCTGCTCAAGAATCACTGGTTCCTTGACCACGACTTCGTCGCGCAGGGGGCGGCGGCTGGGGCGGCCAAGTTCCTGGAGACGTTAAAGGATTACCCGCCGCGCCAGCGGGCCGCCAGCTTCACCATCGACCAGGCGATGGAGAAGCTGAAGCAGAGGCGCGGCGGGCTGAGGGGACCGCCGGGCCCGGCTGAAGCCGGGACTCCAACCGCTGGAGTCCCGGCTTCAGCCGGGTGAGAACGATCGCCGGCTAAAGCCGGGACTCCAATATGAACGAAGATCGGCAGATGTACCACTGGCGGCGAATGACGCCGGAGCAGCGCAAGGAAGCGCTGGAGCAGCGGCAGCGTCACCGACTGCCCTGGCACGGTCCGCCGCATTACGAAAGCGACTCCGGGCTGTACCTGATCTCGGCGGCGTGCTTCGAGCACAAGCCCGTCATCGGCCTCGGCCCCACCCGGATGGCGAAGTTTGAAGCCGAATTGCTTCAAAGCACGCAGGCCCAAACGCGGGAAATCTTCGCATGGGTCGTGTTGCCGAACCATTACCATCTGCTCGTCCACGTACCGGATCTGAGGGAATTGCTCGGTGCGTTGGGGAGGCTGCACGGGCGCACTTCTCATCGCTGGAACGGAGAAGAGGGTTGCCGAGGGCGGCAGGTCTGGCATCGTGCGGCCGAGACCGCCATGAAATCCGAGCGGCACTTCTGGGCCACGTTGAACTACGTGCTGCACAACGCCGTGCGGCACGGCTACGCCGAACGCTGGCAGGACTGGCCCTACTCGAATGCCGCACGGTATCTGGCCGAAGTCGGCCGCGAAGAGGCGG
>DATKHW010000963.1:0-4356 GCA_035546275.1 Gemmataceae bacterium | reverse complement strand
TTTCTCTCTGCGTTCTCTGCGTTCTCCGCGGTGAAACTGGAAAACTGAACCATGCAAGTCACCGACGAACTCATCCGCGGCGTGGTGCAGCAGGTGCTGGCCCAGATGCGCAACGGCAAGGCGGCGCTGTCCGGCAACGGCAAGGCCCCGGCCGCCCGGGGCGTTTTCCAGGACGTGGGCGAGGCGGTCGCCGCCGCGGCGGACGCCCAGCGCCGTTTTGAGGCTCGCGGGTTGGACGATCGCCGCAAGGTCGTCGCCTGCATTCGGAATATCTGCACGCAGCAGGCCGAGCAGCTCGGCCGCGAGGAGCTGGAAGAAACCAAGATCGGCCGGTTGGCGCACAAGATCGAAAAACTCCGCGTCATCGCCGACCGCATTCCCGGCGTGGAATTCCTGCGGACCGAGGCCTTCAGCGGCGAAAACGGCATCGCCATCCAGGAATACGCCCCATTCGGCGTCATCGGCGTCATCACGCCGGTGACGCACTCGCTGCCGACGCTCGCCTGCAATGCCATCAACATGCTGGCCGCCGGCAACTCGCTGGTCTGCAACCCGCATCCCAGCGGCGCCCGCATCGCCTGCAAGGGCGTGCATCTGTTCAATCAAGCAATCTTTGAAGCGATCGGCATTGACAACCTCATCACGATCATCGAGAAGCCGACGCTGGAATCGGCCCAGGCGATTTTCGACCACCGCGACGTGCGGATGCTGTGCGTCACCGGCGGCCCCGCCGTCGGCCGAGCAGCCCTGCGCAGCCCCAAGCGGGCGATCGTCGCGGGGCCTGGCAATCCGCCGGTGGTGGTGGACGAGACGGCCGACCTCGACAACGCCGCCCGCGCCATCGTGATCGGCGGCGGTTATGACAATAACCTCCTCTGCATCGGTGAAAAGGAGGTTTTCGCCGTCGCGTCGATCTTCGACGAGTTGATGGACGCCATGGCTCGCTGCAAGGCCGTGCGGCTGGATGCGAAGCAAATCGACGCGCTGACGAAAGCCGCCATTACGCCGACGGAGGACAAGAAGCATCTCGTCGCCCACAAGGACTTCATCGGCCAGGACGCCGCGGTGCTGGCGGAGCGGATCGGCCTGAAGGTCCCGGCCGACACGGAGCTGCTGTTCGGCGAAACGGACGAGGCCAACCCGTTCGTGGAGGTCGAGCAGATGACGCCGTTCGTGCCGTTCGTCCGCACGTCGGACGTGGACGCGGCCATTGCGCTCGCCAAGAAATATGAACACGGTTTCAAGCACACGAGCATCATCCACTCGCGAAATGTGGACACGATCACGCGCATGGGCCGCGAGATGGACACGACGCTGTTTGTGCAGAACGGCCCCAGCACGGCCGGCCTGGGCAGCGGCGGCGAGGGCTATCTGAGCTTCAGCATCGCCACGCCGACCGGCGAGGGCGTGACGACGCCGCTGACCTTTACGCGGCAACGCCGTTCCACGACGGTCGGCGCCCTGCGGGTCCTGTAACGCGCCGAACGAGGAAACGCGATGGTCGACCTTAGCTTCAGGCCGGACCCCGAACCGACGGCGGAGCCGCAGCAGAAGGCGCCGCAAACGCCGCCGCCGTGGATCGCCGGCTGCAAGAGCAGCATGCTGACGGTGCTGACGTTCTTTTTCCTTCTGGCGATGACGTTTCTGTCCTGTGCGGGCTTCTTGATTACCAACGCCCATCTGGCGCAGGTGAGCAAAAAAGTCGACGAACTGCAGAAAGACGTGAACGACTTGAAGCCGCCGAAACCCGACGACAAGAAGGGCGGGCCGGCGCGGGATTGAGAGCAGGAGAGTCCCTGTGCAGATCGGCCGAGTGGTGGGCCATGCGACCGCGACGGTGAAGCACGCCAGCATGAAGGGCTGGCGATTGCTGCTGGTGCAGCTGCTGCTGGCCGACGGCAAGCCGGACGGCGAGCCGCTGCTGGTGATCGACCATCTCGGCGCCGGGCTGGGGTCGCAGGTGATGGTCACGAACGACGGGGCGGCGGTGCGGGAAGTGGTCGGCGCCAAGAACTCGCCGATCCGGTGGATGGTCCTGGGGCTGTGCGACGGATGAGCGGGAACGGACGAACCCCTGGAGCGGTCCGGCTCGTGGCCGAGGAGCGGCCGTACGCGATGGTGCGGGCGGTCCTGGCGTCGGCGGCGCGGGAGGGGGCGCCGCTGCGGGAGTTTCCGGGCGCGGGCGACGGGCTGCTGTGCCGCTGGGCGAAGGCCGTGGCCGAGTGCGTGGCCCGCGGCGAGTGCGCCGGCGGCGTGGTCTTCTGCGACGACCCGGCCCTGGTCTGTTGCGTGGCCAACAAGTTGCCGGGGCTGCGGGCGGCCGGCGTTTCAACCGTCGCCCAGGCGGCCCGCGCGACGCTGACGCTCGGCGCCAACTTGCTGGCGGTCGAGGCGCCCGGCCGGACGTACTTCGAGCTGCGGCAGATGGTGCGGTTGCTGTGTGCGTCGGGGGCGTGCCCCGACGCGCCGGCCGCCACCTTGCGGGAGCTGGACGGGCATGCGCATCGCTGAGGTGATCGGCACGGTGACGCTGTCGCGCTGCCACCCCACGCTGGTCGGCGCCCGCTGGGTGATCGGCGCGCCGTTCAGCCTCAAGGCGCTGCAAGCGGGCGCGCCGGACGGCGAGGATTTGGTGATCTTCGACGAGCTGGGCGCGGGCCGCGGCGCCCGCATCGGGTTCAGCGAGGGGGCTGAAGCCGCGGCGCCGTTTCATCCTAAAAGGAAGCCGGTGGACGCATATTGCGCGTGCATCCTGGATCACGTCATCGTCAGCTAACAGCTATTCGCTAATAGCTATTAGCTGATAGCAAATGGAGGTTGAACGGTGCAAGACTTTCGCAACCTCAAGGCGTGGCAAAAGGCGCACGCACTGACGCTGGCCGTTTATCGCGCGACGGCGCGGTTCCCCGGCGACGAGCGGTTCGGCCTCACGATCCAGCTGCGGCGAACGGCGACGTCCGTTCCGACTTTCCTGGCGGACGGCTGCGGGCGGACGGCCGAAGGCGAATTCCTGAAATGCCTATCCCAGGCGACGGCCGTAGGCAGCCAGCTGGAATATCAATTGTTGTTGGCCCGCGACCTCGAATTCTTGCCCGACGCCGACTATGCAAAGCTCGCCGCCGACACGGTCGAGGTGCGGAAAATGGTCGCGGGTCTCATGCACAGTCTCAACGGCTAAGAGCGATCCATGAACGAATTCAAGCTGAAAGAACAGATGTGCGAAATCGGCCGGCGGCTGTACGCCAGGGGTTTCGCCGCCGCCAACGACGGCAACATCACCATCCGGCTCAACGACCGCGAGGTGCTGTGCACTCCGACGCTGGTGTCCAAAGGCTTCTTGAAGCCGGAAGACATCTGCAAAGTGGATTACGAGGGCAAACAGCTGGCCGGAATCAAGAAGCGCACCAGCGAGGTGCTGCTTCACCTGGCCGTCTACAAGACCCGGCCCGACGTGATGGGCGTCGTCCACTGCCACCCGCCCTACGCCACCGCCTTCGCCGTCGCCCAGGAGCCGATCCCCAAGTGCGTACTGCCGGAAGTGGAGGTATTCCTCGGCGAAGTGCCCATCGCGGAGTACGAGACTCCGGGAACGCAGAAATTCGCCGACTGCGTGCTGCCGTATGTCCGCGACTGCAACACCATCATCCTGGCCAACCACGGCACGGTCACGTTCGGCCCGGACCTCGAAAAGGCGTATTTCAACACGGAGATCATCGACGCCTACTGCAAAATCCTGATGCTGGCCAGGCAGCTGGGCCGGGTCAACTACTTCAGCGAGCAGCAGACGCAGGAATTGATGACGTTCAAGAAGAGATTGGGCTACGAGGACGTCCGTTTCAAGAATCCTGACTGCGCCCTGTGCGGGCCCAGCACGTTCAACGGGCCGGACGGACATTACGCCCTGGAGCCGCATGCCTTCGTCCCGGAGGACGACGGCCGGGTCAGCCGCAGTGGAACAGTGGACATGGACGATCTGGTGCGCACCATTACCGACCAGGTCATGGCCGCGCTGGCGGGGGCCGGGGTTTGAGGCGAGGCGGGTGTATGCCGGAACAACGCCGTCCCACGTCGGCCGTCGTCACCGCGGTGATCGCCGCGTCGGTCCTCGCCGCCACGGCCATCGCCTCCGTCCTGATCTGGCTGCTGGGCGACTGGCAAGACTACGGCTGGGGGCTGCGTCTGACGCTGTATATCTTGTGGGGCTGCTGCATTGTGGGCCTGATCGCCACGGTGCTGACGCGCCTGACGATCATCGGCTGGTATTTCCGCCGGTATTTTCGCCCCGCCGAGCAGCCGACGATTCCGCGCGATCCGGTCAGCGGCGGCCCGCGCCGACCGGCCCGCGCTCCGTGGTAC
>DATKHW010000962.1:0-8462 GCA_035546275.1 Gemmataceae bacterium | reverse complement strand
CCGGCAGGACTCAATAGTATTGAGCTGGGCGCCGCCAGCCCTAACGCCGCCCCGCTCACCAGGCGCTCCAGCGGCAAGCCGGACCCGCAGGATCCACCCGTCGAGGACCTCGATAAGCGCTTTCTTGAGCTGACCATGTTCAACGGCCAGCCGCTCGTCCGCGACCTGTCCGGCCTGGAAGTCGAATACCGGATCCTGCAAATCTACTGCCGCGGCGCCGGCCGCAAGGAGGCGTCGCTGTCGTTCGGCGTCGTGCGCGAGGGCGACAAGGACAAGCTGCGCGCCGAGGGCGGCCCGGTGAATGTCGTCTTCACCTCGCAGCCAGCCGTGCAGGTGAAACTGCACGTCTGCGACGATGACGGCAAATCCGAGCGCGACAGCCAGCCGATCATGGCCGCCTTCACCATTACCGACCCGGCCGGCCGCGTCTATCCGGCGATGACGCGCCGCCTGGCGCCCGATTTCAACTTCCATCCGCAGATCTACCGCGCCGACGGCGAAACCGTGGCGCTCCAGCCGGGGACGTACACCTTCAGCTGGACGCGCGGCCCGGAATATCTCATCCAGAAGCGCACGGTCACGGTCGCAGCGGACAAGGGCGCCGCACAGGAGGAATCGTTTGACCTCAAGCGCTGGGTCCACCCGGCCGCCTCCGGCTGGTACTCCGGCGACCACCACATTCATGCGGCGGGCTGCGCCCACTATGAAAGCCCCACCGAAGGCGTCACGCCGGCCGACATGATGCGCCACGTCCTCGGCGAGGACCTCGACGTCGGCTGCTGCCTCAGCTGGGGGCCGTGCTGGTATTTCCAGAAGACGTTTTTCGAGGGCAAGGACAACAAGCTGTCCACCGCGGACAGTCTGCTCCATTACGATGTGGAAGTATCCGGTTTTCCGTCGAGCCACTGCGGTCATATCTGCTTGTTGCGGCTCAAGGAGCAGGATTATCCGGGCACGAAGGTGATCGAGGATTGGCCGAGCTGGGACCTGCCGATTTTCCGCTGGGCCAAGCAGCAGGACGCCGTGGTTGGCTTCGCCCACAGCGGCTGGGGCCTCGACGTGGGGGACACGAAGGAGCTGCCCAACTACAAGGTTCCGCCTATGAACGGCATCGGCGCCAACGAGTACGTCGTGGACGTGACGCAGGACGCCTGCGATTTCATCTCCACGGTGGACACGCCGTCGGTGTGGGAGCTGAATATGTGGTACCACACGCTGAATTGCGGTTACCGATGCCGCATCAGCGGCGAGACGGATTTCCCCTGCATCTTCGGCGAGCGCGTCGGCCTGGGTCGCAGCTACGTGCATCTCGATCGTACGGGCGAGGCAACCTCGCCCCTACGGTACGACGACTGGGTGGAGGGGATCAAGAAGGGCCGCTGTTACGTCAGCGACGGCAAGAGCCATCTGATGGACTTCACCGTCAACGGCCTTGGCGTCGGCGAGAAAGACGATAAAGTGCGGCTGCAATCGGCGGGCAAGGTGGAGATCAAGGCCCGCGTGGCGGCGCTCCTGGAACCGAAGCCGACCGACGCCACGGAGCGCGTCCGCAAGGCGCCGCTCAATCAGAAACCCTATTGGGATCTGGAAAGGGCGCGCATCGGCGATACGCGGACCGTGCCGGTGGAGGTGGTCGTCAACGGTGTGGCGGTGGATCGCAAGGACATCGTCGCCAACGGCACGGAACAGGCGGTGACGTTTAGCGTCCCCATCAAGGACAGCAGTTGGGTCTGTTTGCGGATTTTGCCCTCGAGCCACACGAATCCGGTGTTCGTGCTGGTGGGCGACAAGCCGATCCGAGCGAGCAAGCGCTCGGCGGAGTGGTGCCTGAAGGCGGTTGACATGTGCTGGGAACAGAAGAAAAAGGCCATCCGCCCGAATGAGCTGGCCGGCGCGCAGGAGGCGTATGATAAAGCGCGGACGGCGTACAAGAAGATTGAGGAGGAAAGCACGGCGGAGTGAGGCGGCCCTAATGCAGACAAGCAAGGACGAGTGATTCCTCGCTCGGCTGCGCCGTCACTTTTCCGTCGGCACGTCCCACAGCCGGATCGTCTTGCCTCCTCCCGCGGCGAGCGTTTTGCCGTCCGGGCTAAACGCCACAGATGTACACCCCTGACTTTGCCACTGGAGGGCCGCCTTCTCCTTGCCCGTCGCCACATCCCATAGCTTGATCGTGTTGTCCGCGCTGGCGGAGGCCAGCGTCTTGCCGTCGGGGCTGAACGCCACGCAGCCCACGCCGCCCGCGTGTCCAGTAAATGTGACCGCTTCCTTGCCCGTCGTCAGGTCCCAAAGCTTGATCGTCTTGTCCCGGCAGCCCGAGGCCAGCATCTTGCCGTCGGGTGTGTAAGCCATGCAAAGCACCTCATCCGTGTGCCCTTGGAGCGTCACCGTCTCCTTGCCCGTCGCCAGGTCCCACAGCTCGATCGTATTGTCCGCGCCGGCGGATGCCAGCGTCTTGCCATCCGGGCCGAATGCTACGGACTGCACTGGAAGCGCCACCGCCGCGTGCCGCTGCAGGGTGGACTTCTCTTTGGCAGTCGCCAAGTCCCACAGCTCGATCGTTTTGTCCGTGCCGGAATAGGCCAGCGTCTTGCCGTCCGGGCTGAAAGCCACGGAGCGCCCGAACGCCGGCGGCGTGTGCGCCAGGAGCATGGCCTGTTCTTTGCCCGCCTGCACGTCCCACAGCCGGATCGTCCAGTCGTTGTTCACCGAGGCCAGCAGCTTGCCATCCGGGCTGAAGGCCATGGAGAACACTGCTCGGAACCAGCTGCCTCTCTTTCGCGTGCTATCGAATGTGGTCAGTTCCTTACCCGTTGCTGCGTCCCATAGCTTGATCGTTTTGTCCATGCTTGCGGAGGCCAGGGTCTTGCCGTCGGGGCTGTACGCTACGGAGAGCACGGAATCGCTATGACTCATCGTGGTGCGCGGAATTGGCGAGCCATCGGGATTCTTGTCGTCCGCCCAGGCCGCGCCGCCTCGGTCCAGACTGACCACCGCCAGCGCGGCCGCCAAGAGCAGAAACCACTTGCGGCAGCATCGCATGACTCGCTCCCTCCCTCCTTTTTGGTGAAGGCTGCCGGAAGTGCTCGACCCCTGCATTCTCACGCTGGCAGCCTCCGCCCTCCATCTAATTCCCCTTCGGCGTCTTCAGCACATAGCTGCTGACCTCCTTGGCCGACAGTCCGCCGGCGGCGCCGACCGCCAGGAACTGGCCGTCCGTCGAAACCGCCACGGAGTAGAACGCTCCCAGCGGGTATTCCTGCGCCGTTAGCATTTTGCCCTGGTTGACGTCCCACGTCGCCAGGAAGCCGTGGTTGAGCGGCGCCCCGCCGACGCTCACGAGCCGGCCGTCCGGCAGGAAGCGGAGGCTATAAACCCAGCCCGGATGCGCCATCGGCCAGGCCCCCGGTTTCACATTCGGGTTAACTAACTCGCGCGTCACGCTGCCGTCGGCGACGTTCCACACCTTGATGGAGCGGTCGCTGCCGCCGGAGACGATCGACTTGCCGTCGGCGCTGAACACGGCCGAAAAGACGCCCTCGCGGTGGCCCTTCTCGAATTCTTTTTCCTTGTAGCCCTTGAACTCTTTCACGAGATTGCCGCTCGCCGCGTCCCACAGCTTCATGCTTGTGTCGAGGCTGCCGCTCAGCACTTGTTTGCCGTCGGCGCTCCAGGCGACGCAGTACACGGGGGCTGGCTGCGGCTGTTGGCCGGGGATTGCGGGCATGGCCGGGTGGGCGTTGATCTCCTTGAGCACCTGGCCTTTTGCGACGTCCCATATCCGCACCTTGCCGTCGTGACAGCCGGTCGCCAGCTGCGTGCCGTTGCTGTTGAACGCCACGGCGTCCACCAAGCTTGGATGCGGCAACGTCTTCGTCGCCGTCTCCGACGCGATCTTCCATGCTTTGACGGCCTTGTCGGCGCCGGCGCTGTAGAGCTGCGTGCTATCGGGCGAGAAGACGACGTCGGCGGCCGCGGCGGCGTGGGCGAAACCCTGCGACGGCTTGACGTTGTCGGCCGTCAGCGGCATGCCGTTCTGCGGTGGGCTGATGCTCCACGTCTGGATCGACTTGTCCTCGCAGGCCGCGGCCAGCATTTGGTTGTTGGCGCTGAAGGCGAGGCCGTGGACCGGACCCGGCGCCTTGATCGACGCGAGCAATTTCCCATCAGCGAAGTTGTAGAGCCGCACCGTTTGGTCGGCGCCGCCGGTCGCCGCAAATGCAGCATTCTTCGATACGGCCACGGCACGGATCGGCTTGTCGGCGCCGTCGAAGGTGCGTTCCGCCGCCCCGGTGCCGGCGTTCCACATTTTCACCTTGCCGTCCGCGCAGGCCGTAAGGACGTGAGCGCCGTCCGACGTCAGCGTCACCGCGAGGATGGGCGAGCCGACGGGCACGGACTTCGCCCATTGCAGCGTCTCAAAGGTGACGTTCTTGTCGGCGCCGCCGGCCGCCACCGCCGGGGCGTTCGGCAGGAAAGCGACCACGCGGACGGCGCCTGCGTGCGGAAACGCCTGGATTTCCTGGCCCGTCGCCATATCCCAGACGTGGACCAGGTTGTCCGTCCCGGCCGCAGCGAGCTTCGTCTTGTCCGCGCTGAAGGACAGGCCGGCCACGTCGGCCGGGTGCGTCGCCGTCAGGATTTCCTTGCCGTCGGCGATGGTCCAGGCCTTGACGATCTTGCCGGCGGCCGCTCCGACCGCGGCGCCGTCTTTGCTGACCGTTACCGCCGTTATCGCATCCGGCAAGGGGCCGAACGTCTTCGCCGCCTGGCCGGTGGTCAAGTTCCACACCTTGACCGTCTTGTCCGCTCCGCCGGAAACCGCAGTCGCACCGTCCGACAGGATGGCGCAACCGGCGACGCCGCCGGCGTGGGCGTCGATCACCGACAGCACGTTGACATCGGAAAGGTGCACGGTCTTGTCGGCCGATGCGGAAACCAGAGTGCGATTGTCCGCAAGAAACGTCAGCGATCGCACAGCGCCGGTGTGTTCGCCGAGCGCGAGCAACTCCTTGCCGCTGGCCGCGTCGAAGACGTGCAGCAAAGTCCCAGCCGGGTCGGTTACAGCCGCGGCTACGCGCTTGCCATCCGCAGTTATCGCGACAGCGGAGGCCGGAGCGCTCAGCGTGATCGCCTGCGGCTTGTCGCCGTCCTTATCGCCGGGCGCCGGAGTCAGCGTCCACACCTTCAGCGCCTTGTCCGCTCCGATGGAGGCGATTTTGGACCCATCGGCGTTAGCCGCGACGCCGGCTACGGCGCCGTCGTGGGCCGCGATCGACTTGACCGGCTTGCCGTCGGCGGCGCTCCAGAGTTGGACCGTTTTGTCGTCGCCGCACGAGACGACGCGATCGCCCTTGGGCGTGAACAGCGCCTGCCGCACCGGGCCGGCCTGAGCGGCCTGCCAGGCAAGCGTCGAGCCCCACAGCTTGGCGGTCTTGTCCTCGCCGGCCGTGACCACGTGCTTGCCGTCCGGCTGGAAGACGGCGCCAGCGACGGGCCCGTCGTGGCCGTAAAACTCCAGCATCTTACCGTCCAGCCCGTAAACGCGCGCCCGGTTGTCGCCGCCGGCGACCACCAGCCGCGATCCATCCGGGCTGAAACCGACGCCGCGCACGTCGGCCGGCGTGTTCAGCGTTGCGGCGGGCTTGCCGTCGGCCAGCGTCCAAACCTTGACCGTTTTGTCGGCGCATCCACTCGCGACGCGGGCGCCGTCCTTCGTCAAATCGAGGCTGGTCACGGCGGCCCCGGCGTCGAGCTTCGACTTGGACATGCCCTTGGCCACATCCCACACTTGCACGGTTTTATCCGCCGATCCGGAAACCAGCTCTCCCTTGGCGGTGTAGGCCAACGCCGTAACGGCGCCGGCGTGCCCGTTAAGCGTTTTGACGTCTTTGCCCATTGTCAGATCGAAAATATGGATGCTATTGTCGGCGAGGCCGGCGGCCGCGAATTTGCCGTCCGGACTGAAGGCCGCCGCCTGGACGACCGCCGGCAAGTTGGCGAACGCACGCGCTGCCTTGGCGTCCGCCGTCGTCCATACGATCAGCGATTTGTCCGCGCTGCCGGCCGCCACGTTGGCGCCGTCGGAGCTGAACGCCACGCAGGCGACGCCGAGCGTCGGGCCGGGGAAAGCCCGTTCCATCGCGCCGGTGGCCAGGTTCCACAGCCGGGCCTGCTTGTCCGCACAGCCGGTCAGCAGTTTCGTTCCGTCCGGACTCAGCACCGCGGCCGTCACCTTGTCCGGGTGGGCGAACAGCTTGGGCGCCGCGGCCGGGAGCTGCCAGACCTTGACGGCGCCGTCGACCGACGCCGAGACAAGCTGCTGGCTGTTCGGGTGAAAGGACAAGCTCGTCACCGGCCCGTCGTGGGCGCCGATCGTCTCGGCCGGCTGGCCGTTGGCCTGGTTCCAGAAGCGGATGATCCCGTCGTCGCCGGCCGAGGCCAGGAGCTGGCCGTTGGGGCTGACGGCGACGGCGCCGACCGCGGTCGGGTGGCCGGCAAACTGACGCTCCGGCTGCTGCGGTTTGGTCGGGTCCCAGCTCCGCACGATCTTGTCGGCCCCGGCGGTGAAGATGTGCTTGCCGTCGGCGCTGACCGCGGCCGAAGCCACGGCGTCAGGGTGCGTCAGCACACGCGTCGGGGCGACCGGCAGCGCCCACAGCTTGAGCAGACCGTCGGCGCCGGATGTAAGCAGCTGCGTCCCCTGCGCATTGAAGGCGATTCCCGTGACGGGGCCGGCGTGGGCCACGGCATTGCGAACGACTGTGGCGTCTTGCGCGTTCCACACAATCAACTTCTGGTCGGCCGTGCCCGCGGCCACGAGATTGCCGCCTAGTGCCACGGACGTGACAGTTCCGGCGGCGCCGGGGAAGACGCGGACCTGCTGGCCGTTGGCGACGGTGGAAAGCCGCACGGTCTTGTCCGCACTGCCGGTAAGGATTGAGGCGCCGTCGGCCGAAAGAGCCAGCGCGCTAACAGTATCCGCGTGAGGCGCGGCGAGCGTTCGGGCGGGCGTCGGGGGCAACGTCCAGAACTTGAGGACGCCGTCGTCTCCGCCGCTGAAGGCGAGATTATTGTTCGGGCTGAGCGCGACAGCGGACGCGGCGCCGCCGATGACGCCAGCCGATTGGCCGTTGGCAGGGTTCCAGAACCGCAGCGTTTTGTCGGCGCCGCTGGAAACGAGCAATTGGCCATTGGCGGCGAAGGCGACGCCGAGGACAGGGCCGGCATGGCCGCTCAAAGAGAACAGCTCCTTGGCGTCGGCGGCGTTCCAGATCTTGACCAGGCCGTCTTTGCCGGCGCCCGCGACCTTGGTCCCGTCCGGGCTGAGGGCGATGGCGTTGACCGCGTCGGCGGCGGCGTAATTCCGGATGGAATTGGCGGAAGGGAAGTCCCACAGGCGGGCCGTGTTGTCCGCGGCGCCGGAAGCGAACATCGTCCCATCGGGGCTTACGGCCACGCTGAGGATCATGCCGGTGTGGCCGGTGGGACCGCCGAACGACTTGAATTCCTTGCCCGTCGCCGTTTCCCAGACCTTGATCGTCTTGTCGAAGCTGCCGGTGACCACGTACTTGCCGTCGGGCGTGAAAGCCGTGGCGTAGACGGCGTCGGTGTGTCCCTTGAGGACGACGGCGACATCGGGCGGAGGCGGCGGATCGTCGGCGCGCAGCAATGAGAAGAAAAGGCCGGCGGACAAGAGGACGGCCAGCAGAATCAGCGAACGGCGGGTCATGGGAGGAACCTCCGAGGGACGATCGGTGGGAGGGCGCCGGGCGACGCCCCACGGCCGGGGGGAAGCCGGGGAGGTTTGTAGTGTCCCACGGCGCCGCGGGGCTGTCAATGAACGCGAGTTGTGGAAAAAGCAGCGGCGCAGCGCGATCATTGATCCGCTATGTAGGGCGCATCCGAAGTCGTTGGAAACCCGAGATGATTCGTTTGGATGTATGCCGCGGCGTCGGCGGGCCAAGACGGATCGCTCGGCGTGTAGGTGAGATTGACGACCGCGACATGGCCGTCGAGGAATGCCATGTTGGCCAGGTTCTGGGTATGGCGGAAATGCGTCAGCGCCTGGTAGAGGCCCCACGGCTGGTTCGTCGTCAGCGGAACCGGACCGACGACGGAATCGGACTCCTCCATCGTGCAAGGCTGGCCGGGGTTGCACGTCAGGAGGGCGGAATCGCAAAAGAGATAAGTGGTGTTGGTGGAGGGAATTTGCACCATTTTCTTGCCGCCGAGCGCCTCGTTATAGCCATAGCCGCCGGTTGCTGCGGAATACTGGAAGAACCCCGGGGGCGCATTCAGACTGGGGCATTGCGTCACCTTGGTGTTGTTCTCGTAATACGGCGTGAGAAGTCCCTTAGTGGGATCGAGTGTGGTGACGAACGTGTTCGGATCGGTGTTGGCCTGGCCGAACCACCAGTTGGTGGTGTACGTCGGCCCGCCCACGTAGACGTCGGTCGGCG
>DATKHW010000961.1:0-2308 GCA_035546275.1 Gemmataceae bacterium | reverse complement strand
AAAGAAGTGCGAAGCTGGCCGGTGGAGGGCCGGCCATATCGGGCGACGCAACGCTAGCGCGACGCAACGAGCCGGAAGCGTAAGCGACGGATGAAAACCGTCGCTTACGCTTCCGGCTCGTAGGGTTTGAATACCGCCATTGGTTCCCCTTGGCCTTCGATTACGTACTTCACTGCGGCGCCAAAAGATGCTTCATCATTCAAATATCGCGTGCTTCCATGTTGGGTCCAGCGGTCGCGATCGGCCGACTCTTTGCACGTTTCCCGCAGGCGTCGGCTGCACCACGCCTTCAAGTCCGCCATGACTTTTTCGGGCTTGCATTCGGCTGTAATCACCACGTGGACGTGGTTAGAGCGAACCTGAGCGGCCCACAATCTCCACTTCCGGTGGGCCGCAACTTCTCTCAGCGTGCGCAAAACGACCTGCCTCCGCACGTCGTCGAGCAAGTACGGCTCTTGCCGCATGGCGGCGTGCATCCCGTGCTCCACCTCCGCGTCCGGCGGCAAGAATGGCGTGCCTGGCGCGTTGTGCTCGCGATCGACGGAGCCTGGCGCCCGGCCGTGCAACCAAGCGCCATACGTGGTGAACGTGATGAAGTAAGCCAGCGGCGCCATGCTTCCACTCCGCAACGAGCCGGAAGCGTAAGCGACGGGGTTTCCCTCCGTCGCTTACGCTTCCGGCTCGTTTTTCAGCGCTTCTGCCGCTCCCCGAATCGGATCAGCGCCCGGCCCACGCCGATCTCGTCGCCGGCTTGCAGCGGCGTCGGGCCGTCGATGCGCTGGCCGTTGAGATAGGTGCCGCCCGGCGTGTCGGCGTCGATCAGCAAATAGCGATCCCCTTTGCGCAAAATGCGGGCGTGCGTCCGTTCCACGCCGTTGTCGCCGAACAGGCCGATGTCGCACGCCTCGCCCCGGCCGATCACCACCTGCTCCTTCGACACGATCAGCTCGCGGCCCGGCCGGAATCCCTTTTCCACCTTCAGCCACGCCTGTTTCAGGATCACCTGCGCCAGGCCGACCAGCAAGCCGATGCACAACCCCAGCACCACGAAGCCGAGAGCGCCCGGCGTCCACAGGCTCGACGTCTTCAGGCTGCTCGTGTTCAGCTTGCCCAGGCCCGCCTCCAGCAGCACGAACAAAACGCCGCCCAAAAGGCCGCCGCCGCCGCCGCCGATCAGGCCGTGAAAGACCTTCTTCACCGCCCCGCTGGAATTTCGCCCCAGCAGCACGGACAGCACCAGATCGAACAGCCCGATCGAGGCGCCGATCAAGAGGCCGGTGAGGGTCCAGCCGAAGACCTGGGCGACGGCCGCCAGCATTTCGTGGTTCGTGTTCGACAGCACCCAGCTGCCGATCAGGCCGCCGAGGAAGCCGGCGAAGCAGCCGACCGTCCCGGCCACCAGCACGCGCAGCACGGCCACCGGAAGCTGGCGCCAGGAGAAGTTCCATGAGGAATCGACCACTGCCAGGATGGCGCCGAGCATGATCCCGAGGAACAGACCCTTTTCGCCGTCCTCCAGGACGCCGGTTTCCAGATGCTCGCCCAAGGCCCAGGCGACGAACGCCGCCGCGCCGCCGCACAGGGCGCAATAGTAGATGAACCGTCGAAAAGACATCGCCGTCAGTTTCCGCCGAAGAGGCTTCGGGTGGTAATGGAGACTTTTTTGCTCGCCGAGGCGCCGCTGCTGGAGTCCACCTTGAGCGTGTAGTCGCCGGCCCGGTCCGACTTGACCTTCCACGTCACCACCGGCGCCAGCCGCGTCCCGGCGTCGGCCGGCGGGACGCTTCGCTTCAAGGCGTCGCCGTCGGCGAGCTGCAAGCCGTCGGGCAGCGTCAGCGTCACCGTCTGGCCGGGCGTGGGGTTGGTGATCTCGGCCGCGACGGTGAACTCGCCGCCGGGGCGGAAGTCGCCGCCGGTGGTCAGTCGCAGCTTGCCGCCCTCGCTGGTCGCCACGTCCCCCAGGCCGTAGGCGAAGCCGATCTCCCGGCTGGCGCCGGCCGGCAGCGACTTCGATTCCCAGTACATCGTCACGGCCGAATCGTGGAAAATCGACATGTCGTGCAGCGGCACGTCCCACATCGTCTCCTGCTGCCGGCAGCGGCGGTCGCCCAGCTTGTCGCCCAACTTCGGATCGGGATAAGCGCCGAGCGTGACGCGGTTGGGCGCTTCCAGGCCGCTCACCTTGAGCTGCAAGCGGGCGATGATGCCGTGCTGCTGATCGCTCGATTCGAGCGCCTGGAGGTAATCCGGGACGGCGCTCCCCACCAGGTCTTTCTGCGTATCGCACAATTGGTTCTGGCCGGGAATC
>DATKHW010000960.1:0-7064 GCA_035546275.1 Gemmataceae bacterium | reverse complement strand
CTCGGTGGTCATGCCGCTGATCTCGATGCTCAGTTTCCCGTCCAGGCTCAGGCTCATGGTGGAATTATCCACGCGCCCCTTGGCGCTGTCGAAGAAGATGGTCCCCTTGGGGTCCTTGCTCTTGAGGTCGGCGCTCTTGATGCGGAAGGGCAGGCCGCCGGACTGGGCCTTCTCGTCGGGCGGCGTGTATTTCAGCTCCGTCTTGACGCTGATCTTGTCCCACTTCTTCTCGGCGTCGTCCTTGGCGTCGGCGTTCTTGCCGTCGTAGGTGTAGGTGAAGGTGTTTTCGTACTTGCCGATGGGGCCCATGTCGAGGGTGCTCTTGGCGTCCCAATGGTCGCCCTTGGCGACTTCCTTGTTGGGCAGGGCGGCGAAGGTCGGCGTGGCCATCTGCTTGAGCGAGTCGTCGCTGAGGATTTTCTCCAGGAGCGGCTTCATCGGCTGGTTGGCAGCCGTCAGCTTGTCGAGGAAGGCCTGGCGCCCCTCGACCTTGGTAACGGTGATCGGCTTGTCTTTGGGCGCGTTGACCGTCAGCGTGAAGGTGGCGTCCTTGAGGGCCGAGAAGAAATCGCCCAGGGCGTTCTTGGGGTTGTCGGCTTTGGTCGAGTCATAGCTAATCTTGCTGCCGCCGAGGTCGATGTCCATCTTCACGCCGATGATCTTCTGCGTGATGGTCCAGTCGTCGCCGGTCTGGGCGGTCGGCGTCCAGCTGAAGTAGAAGGTCTGCGTTTGCGTCTGGGTGACGTCGTTGTTGAGGACCTTCATGGTCTGCTTGGTCGTGGTGGTCATCGTCTGGTAGAAGGTCTTGTCCTTCTCGAGCTTCCAGACGAGGTTGACCTTGGCCGCGGTCTCGGCCGGCGCCGGCGGCTTGGGCGGGTCGTCGGCCCACAGCAGCGAGGAAGCGGCGAGGACAACGGACAGGCCGGCGATCATGCGGCGCTGCAGCATTCAACACCTCCAGGAGAAGGACGGACGAAAGACGCGGGGCGCGTCCTGCGATGCAAAAGAACTTCTCTTTTTTACCGCTTCGGCCAATAGATACAAGACAAACTGGGAAAAATCGGTCGGCGACGGGTGCGGCTCTCGATTATGGATGCGGTTCGCCCCGCCGTGAACGGCGGGTCTATAAGCCGAAGCCCCGTGAACGGGGCTGGCGGCGCTTGCAGCCCGGTTCACCGGGCTTCGGCTGATAGGCCCGTGCTTGAACACGGGCGTGCCTGGATCGCAGAGCGGATCGCTGCGGCGGATCGCCGCGAGCGCTTGAGATGCGCCGCCGAAAGGCTTATCATCAACCGTATGGAAGCCTCTCCCGCCCCGACGCTGACCGTGGAACTGACGGCAAAGCGCGACCGCCTCCTCGACATCCTGCGCAGCCTCGGCAAGACGGCCGTCGCCTTCAGCGGCGGCATCGACAGCACCGTCGTCGCCCAGGCGGCGTTCCTGGCGCTGGGCCAAAACGCCGTCGCCGTCACGGCCGACAGTCCGAGCGTGCCGCGGGCGGAAATCGCCGAGGCCTGCGAGTTAGCCCGGCGCATCGGCATTCGTCATTTGGTCGTCCCCACCGCCGAGTTCGCCGACCCGGATTACGTCCGCAACGACGGCGCCCGCTGTTATTACTGCAAAACGGAGCTGTATCGTCGGATTGAAACGCGGCTGCCGGGCCTGGGCGTGGACGTGATTTGCAGCGGCGCCAACCTCGACGACCAGGGCGATTACCGTCCCGGTCTGAAGGCGGCCGCGGAGCACGGCGTCCGCCATCCCTTGCAGGAATCCGGCTTCACCAAGGCCGACGTCCGGGCTTTGGCCCTGGCGTGGGGCCTGCCGACGTGGGACAAGCCGGCGTCGCCGTGTTTGTCAAGCCGTCTGGCGCCGGGCGTCGAAGCAACGCCGGAGCGCACGGCCCGCGTGGAAGCGGCCGAGGAATATCTGCACGGCCTGGGCTTGCGCGAATGCCGGGTGCGTCTGCACGAGGGCGAGCTGGCCCGCGTGGAGGTCCCGGCGACGGAGCTGGTTCGATTCGCCGCGCCGGAGGTGCGCGACGGGCTGGTGCGGCGGCTGAAGGAACTCGGCTTCCATTTCGTGACGCTGGACCTGGAAGGCTTCCGCTCTGGCAGTTTGAACACGCTGGTGGACCTGGAAATCAAGCGGACCTTTTCCCCGACGACGCCATGAAAACCGAACCCCTGCCGGCCGCGAAGGTCCTGGACTCCTATTTCCTCGAAGCCCGCAGCAAACTGCTCGACCTGGCCGCGATCCTTGACCGCATCGACCGCGGCGCCGGGGCATCCGCGGCAGCGAAGGACCCGCGCCTAGCGAAAGTATGGCAGGCATTGGAGGTGCTGCACGACGCGACGGAAGGGCGGGCGGAGCGGATTCAGCGGATCTTTTCCCTCGAATATGATCCGGGATGGGAATTGCCGAGACCGCGGTGAACGCCAAAACTGGGGACGATGAACGCCCGGCATAGAATTCGGCGAGACGACACGGTCACGATCCGTCCGGTCGACGAAGAGCAAGGCCGCCAACACGGGCGACAGCGATGCTGATACCAACCGAACCGATCGGAAGCATCCCGAGGCCGGTCCGCTTGATCGAGGCGGTCGCGGCCGTCGGCGGCGACAACCCCGCGCTGGACCCCCTCTACGACGAGGCGATCCGGGACACGATCGCGCGGTTCGAGGCCGCCGGCTCGCCGGTCGTCACCGACGGCGAGCAGCGGAAGTACCACAACTTCTGGACCTACAGCGTCGAGGGGATGCCCAACACGGCTCCGGACGGCTTCAAGATCCCGTTCTCGGCCGGCCACGTCCGGCGGATGCTGCGGCTGACCGCGGGCCCGTTCCGCTACAAACGGTACGCCGACAGTTACCTCGACGTGGCGCTGCGCTACGCCCACCGGCCGGTGAAGCAGGCGGTCATCTCGCCGTCGGCGTTGAGCCTGATGTACCCGCCGGGCGAGATCTCCGGCTACCCCCGCGAGCAGTTCATCGACGACCTGCTGCGCGAGCACGAGACGGAGGTCCGCAACTGCCTGCGTAAGGGCGCGCACGCAGTGCAGATCGACTTTACGGAGGCGCGGCTGGCGGTCAAGATCAGCCCCTCCGGGGAGCTCCTGCACAGCTTCATCGACCTCAACAACCTGGCCCTGGCGCGGTTCTCCGCCGAGGACCGCCGGCGCATCGGCGTCCACACCTGCCCCGGCAGCGACCGCGACTCCACCCACAGCGGCGACGTGGACTACGCCGACCTGCTGCCCAGCCTGTTCGAGTTGTCGGTCGGAAACTTCTACATCGCCCTGGCAGGGGAACGGGACCGCGGCCGCGTCCTGAAGATTATCCGTAACCACCTGAAGCCGCACCACCGTGTGTTCGTCGGCGTCGTCGCGCCGATCGACCCGCGCGTCGAGACGCCGGAGGAGGTCCGCGACCGAATCCTCGAGGCGGCCGCGTACATCCCGCTGGATCAGCTGGGCGCCTGCGACGACTGCGGCTTCTCGCCGTTCAGCGACGACACGACGACGAGCCGCGAGACGGCGTTTGCCAAGATCGGGGCCCGCGTGGCCGGCGTCGCCCTGGCGTCGAAGATTCTCGGAGGCGGCTGATGGCGAACGACGACGAGAACGACCGGCTGCGATCGGTCGCGCTGCAGAACGCCCGGAGCATTCACGTCGCGCGCCGGCGCGCCGACGAGGAGTTGCGGAAGCATTCAGAGTGGCTGCGGATTACGCTCGCCAGCATCGCCGACGCGGTGATCAGCACCGACGTCGAGGGCCGGGTCACGTTCCTCAACGGCGTCGCCGAGGCCCTGACCGGCTGGACCGAGCGCGAGGCCGTCGGGCGGCCGCTGCACGAGGTCTTCCACATCGTCAACGAACGGACCCGCGAGCCGGCCGAGAACCCGGCCCTCCGCGCCCTGCGCGAGAGCGCGGTGGTGCGGCTGCCCGACCCCGTCCTCCTCGTCGCCCGGGACGGGACGGAGCGGCCCATCGACGACAGCACGGCGCCGATGCGGGGCGAGGGCGGGACCGCGCTGGGAGCGGTGCTCGTCTTCCGCGACATCACCGAGCGGCAACGGGCGGAACAGGCCCAGGCGTTCCTGGCGGCCCTCGTCGCGTCCTCCGACGACGCGATCGTCAGCAAGACGCTCGAGGGCGTGATCCGCACGTGGAACGCCGGCGCCGAGCGGCTCTTCGGCCACACCGCCGCGGAGGCCGTGGGGCGGCCGATCACCTTGATCATCCCTCCGGAGCGGCAGGACGAGGAGCACGAGATCCTCGCGCGGATCCGCAGCGGCGCGCGGATCGAGCACTTCGAGACGGTGCGCGTCTCCAAGCAGGGCCGCCTTATCGACGTCTCGCTGACGGTTTCCCCCGTCCGCGACGGCGCCGGCCGCATCATCGGCGCTTCCAAGATCGCCCGCGATATCACGGACCGCAAACGGGCGGAGAAGGCGCTGCGGGAGGCCGACCGGCGCAAGGACGAATTCATCGCCCTGCTGGCCCACGAGCTGCGCAACCCGCTGGCTCCGATCCGCAACGGCCTTCAGGTGATGCGGCTGGCGGCCGAGGATCCGAAGACCGTCGCCCCGGTCCGCGACATGATGGACCGGCAGCTGGGCCACGTGGTCCGGCTGATCGACGACCTCCTCGACGTCTCGCGCCTCAACCGCCACAAGATGGAGCTGCGCCGCTCGCGGGTGCTGCTGGCGGACGTGTTGCGGAGCGCCGTGGAGGCGGCGCGGCCGCTCGTGGAGGCGGCGGGCCACGAGCTGACGATCGCGCTGCCGGCGGACCCGGTCCCCCTCGACGCCGACGTGACGCGGCTGGCCCAGGTGTTCGGCAACCTGCTCACCAACAGCGCCAAGTACACCGAACGGGGCGGGCGCATCTGGCTTACCGCCGAGCGCCGCGGCGGCGACGTCGTGGTCTCCGTGCGGGACACCGGCATCGGCATCCCCGCCGACGCGATGCCGAACATCTTCGACATGTTCTCGCAGGTGGGCCGCAACATCGAGCGGTCCACCGGCGGCCTCGGCATCGGGCTGGCGCTGGTGAAGGGGCTGGTCGAGATGCACGGCGGGACCGTCACGGCCGAGAGCCCGGGGGTGGGCCAGGGGAGCACGTTCACCGTCCGGCTGCCCACCCTGGAGAGCCGCCCGGACCAGGCGACCGAGGCCCTGTCGGCGGGGGGCCCGGCCGCGAGCGGCCTCGGGCGGCGCGTCCTGGTGGTGGACGACAACCGGGACGCGGCGACCTCGACGGCGATGATGCTCCGGCTGGTGGGCAACGAAGTGTGGACTGCGCACGACGGCCTCGAGGCGGCGGCCGCCGCGGAGGCGTTCCGGCCGCACGTGATATTGATGGACGTGGGCATGCCCCGGCTCAACGGCTACGAGGCCACGCGCCGCATCCGGGAGCAGCCGTGGGGGAAGGCGATGACCATCATCGCCCTGACCGGCTGGGGCCAGGAGCGCGACAAGATCTGTTCGCAGGAGGCCGGCTGCGACGGCCACCTGGTGAAGCCGGTGAGCCTGTCGGACCTGGAGAAGCTCCTGGCGGAGCCGGCCGGCGCGGCGCTTTCGTAGGGGCGATTCAAAGAGTTGAAGCCGCAAGGGCTTTCCCGTACGCATGGCGCCGCGACCTGTGGTATTCTCCAAGTCGTGTCCTGCGAGGAGGCAAAAGCAATATGAACTACATCGACCCGCACGAATCATGCTGCAGGGAAATCGGCTAAAGTGCTTGCGGCTTAACGGTTACGGCAATTCGCGACCTCGGCGCTTGTTTCCATGACGTCCACTTTTTCCAGCATTTCCACGCAACTGGCGCCAGAACTGGTCCAGGCTGGGGCCGGGCGGTTTAGGTCGGCCTCCCTCCTTCGGTCGATGCGCCACGCTAATTAGCCGGAACCCGCTGGACGCACTGGCGACAAGCTTCAGCAAGCCGGAAGCAGTGTTCGAGTGGTTCCCGCGCCGGGATGTGTTCATTTCCGACCGGAACGGGCGCCAATTCAGATGTCAAGGTTTTGCGATCGGCGGCGCTCGGACGACGCCGAGTTTTTTCATCCGGCTGCGGAGCGTGTTCGCGTGGAGGCCCAAGATCTTCGCCGCGCCGCGCGGTCCGTCGATGACCCAACCCGACTGCTCAAGGGCGGCTAGAATGTGGTTTTGCATGTTGGATTCCAGGCTTTCGAGCGGCGCATTCAGTCCAGCGCCGGCCGCCGCCTGCCGCGTACTTTCGGAGCCGGACGGCGTTCGTGGTTCGGCGTTCACGGAGCGGGTCGCCGCCGCCGAGGCGAACACTTCCGAATCGATCTCGAGCGTCGGGCCGTCCGACAGGATGACCGCGCGTTCCAGGACGTTTTCCAGCTCGCGAACATTCCCCGGCCAGGAATAGCGGCTTAGCCGCTCCATGGTCGCCTTTCCGACCGAGTCGATTTGCACACCGACGCGGGCCGCGAACCGAGCCACCAAGACGTGCACGAGCAGCGGCACGTCCCCCGCCCGGCCGCGGAGCGGCGGCAGGGGGATCGGGAAGACGTTCAGGCGGTAATACAGGTCCTCGCGAAATCTGCCCTCGCGGATGGACTTCACGAGATCACGGTTTGTGGCCGCAATGACGCGGACGTCGACCTTGATGGGGTCGGACCCGCCGACGCGCTCGAATTCACGTTCCTGCAGCACGCGGAGAAGCTTGACCTGAACGTCAAGCGGAACTTCGCCGATTTCATCCAGGAAAATGGTCCCTCCGTCGGCCAACTCGAACCGGCCCACGCGACGGCCGATCGCCCCCGAAAACGCTCCCTTTTCGTGGCCGAATAATTCGGACTCGACCAGGCCGGCGGGCAAGGCGGCGCAGTTCAGCTTGATCAGCGGTTTCTCGCGCCGCTGGCCGGCGGAGTGGATGGCCCGCGCGATCAACTCCTTGCCGGTCCCGGTCTCCCCGGTGATGAGGACGGTCGCGTCGGTTTTGGCGACACGATTCACTTTTTCCAGCACGCCCTGCAAGGCCGAACTTTGCCCGACGATCTCATCGAAGTTGTGAACCGCTTTAATCTCTTCCTGCAGAT
>DATKHW010000959.1:0-9255 GCA_035546275.1 Gemmataceae bacterium | reverse complement strand
AGGGGGCGGCGGCGGTGGTAATACCGGCGGCGGCGGCGGCGGCGGCAATACGGGCGGCGGGGGTGGCGGCGGCGGCGGCAATACGGGCGGAGGCGGCGGAGGCAACACCGGCGGCGGTGGGGGCGGAGGCAATACGGGCGGCGGGGGTGGTGGCAATACAGGGGGCGGCGGCGGTGGGAACACCGGCGGCGGCGGAGGCAATACGGGCGGCGGCGGAGGCAACACCGGCGGCGGGAATACGGGCGGCGGGGGCAACACGGGCGGCGGCAACACCGGCGGGGGCGGAAATACCGGCGGAGGTAATACGGGCGGCGGCGGTCAGCATGGGGGCAAAGGCGGGCGCGGCGGCGACGGCGGCGTCGGCGGCAAGGGTGGCCTCGGCGGCAGGGGCGGCGTCGGCGGCAAGGGCGGCCTCGGTGGGGCTGCATATGGCGGCGGCATCTACGTTTCCACGGGCGCGCTGTCGATGAGCATGGGAAGCCTTACGGCGAACAGCGCAGCCGGCGGTCACGGCGGCATCGGCGGCGCGGGCGGCGGCGGCGGGGCCGGCGGTTTCGGTGGAGTGGGGGGCACTGGCGGCAGCGGCGGCCCGGGTCTAACCGGCGGCGACGGCGGCGACGGCGGCGCAGGCGCAATGGGCGGAATGGGCGGCAACGGCGGGCCTGGCGGCACGGGCGGCAATGGCGGCCCGGCGACCGGCGGCCTGCTCTATGCCGTATCCGGATCGTCGATCTCGATTACAGGAACCAGCCTAACCAACGGTTCGGTCGTCGTCGGCGCGTTCGGCGGCGGCGGACCTGGCGGAGCGGCAGGGCCCGGCGGCCTCGGCGGCGCTCCGGGCAATGGCGGTCCTGCCGGAAGCGGCTCGCCGGCGGGAGCCCCCGGCGGCGTCGGCCCTCACGGGTCCACAGGCGACGGCGGCCAAGTCGGCGCGTCCGGCCAGCCGGGGACTCCTGGCGCGGCGACCTATCCGAATACCAACATCGCGCTGACGACCACAAGCGTGGCTTCCAATCACAATCCGTCCGTGGTCGGCCAATCGGTGACGTTCACGGCCGCGGTCACGGACGCCGGCGGTAGCGCTACACCGACCGGCAGCGTCGAATTCTACAACGGCTCGACCGATCTCGGCTCCGGCAGCGCTCTCAGCGGCGCGGGCGCCAGCGCGACGTCCACGATCACGGTCTCGACCTTAGCGCTCGGCGATCACAACATTGAAGCCGTCTACACAGCCACCGGCAGTTTTGGGGGCGGCGACGGTGCGATGACACAAACCGTGGACATCGGCACAACCACGGGGGTGACGTCCAGCTTCAATCCCTCCACGGCCGGCCAAGCCGTGACGTTCACGGCCACGGTCGCCAACTCCAGCGGCGGGGCCACGCCTACCGGGTCCGTGGCGTTCTACGACGGCGGCACGTTGCTTGGGACCGGCAGCCCGCTCAGCGGCAACGGCCCTAGCGCGACGTCCACGTTCACGATCTCGACGCTGCCTGCCGGGCCGAATGGAATCGAGGCCGTTTACACCGCGACGGGCGAGTTCCTCGGCAGCAGCGGGTTCATTACGCAAATCGTGGATGCTGTCACCGGCACGGTCGTGGCGTCGAGCAGCAACCCGTCCGGCGTCGGCCGGTCCGTGAAATTCACGGCGACGGTGACCAACGTCGCAGGCGGCGGAACGCCCACCGGCGCGGTCGAGTTCTACGACGGCGCCATCGACCTGGGCGCCGGGACCACCCTCGCCGGCAGCGGCAACGCCGCGACTTCGACCATCACCATCGCTGCGTTGGCGGCAGGCAACCATGTCATCGAGGCGATCTACTCCCCAACCGGCGATTTTGCGGGCAGCTTCGGTTCGCTGACTCAAATCGAGGATGCGGCCGTCAGCGTCGGGGTGACTTCCATCAACAACCCGTCCCTGACGGGTCAGCTCGCGACGTTCACGGCCACGGCAACAGACACGAGCGGCGGGGCCGCGCCGACCGGCGCCGTCGAATTCTACGACGGCTCGACCGATCTCGGCGCCGGCAGCTCGCTGAGCGGCAACGGAGCCAGCGCGACGTCCACTTTCACGATCTCCACACTGTCCAAAGGCGCTCACACCATCCGGGCGGTCTATACGCCGACCGGCGACTTCCTTGGCGGCGCCGGCTCCATGACTCAAACGGTGGGCTACCTTACAACTACTGGAGTCGCGTCCACCGCCAACCCTTCCACCTTCGGCCAAGCGGTGACATTCACGGCGAACGTGACCGACGTCAGCAACATCGGCACGCCGACCGGGACCGTCGAGTTCTTCGACGGCGCCACCGACCTCGGCGCCGGAAGCGCCCTCGGCGGCGGCGGCGTTTCCGCGACTTCCACGCTGACGATCTCCAATCTGCCCGCCGGCGACGACGCCATTCAAGCGCTTTACACCGGGACCGGCGTCTTCGCCGACAGCAGCGGGTCCATGACGCAAGCGGTGGACGCCGTCACCAGCACGGCTGCAGGCTCCAACGTCAACCCTTCGACCGCCGGGAAAGCCGTCACTTTTACCGCCACTGTCCTGAACGCAACCGGCAGCGGCGGAACGCCTACTGGCAAGGTCGAATTCTTCGACGACACGACCGACCTCGGCGCCGGCAGCGCCCTCTCCGGCGGCGGCGACAGCGCCACGTCCACGCTGACGATCGCGGCGCTTCCCGTCGGCGCCGACGACATCAAAGCCGTATACACGCCGGCCGGCGACTTCGTGGGGAGCAGCGGCTCAATGACGCAGACGGTGGACGCCGCCACCGTCGTCAACGTCGCGTCGAACGCCAACCCGGCCGCCCCTGGTCAGGTTGTCACGTTCACGGCCACGATAACGAACCTCAGCGGCAGCACGGCGCCGACCGGCAGCGTCGAATTCTTCAGCGGTTCAACCGATCTCGGCGGTGGGACCGCTCTCAGCGACAGCGGCGACGCTGCAACGTCGACGCTGACAGTTTCCACGTTACCGATTGGCGACTACGCCATTCGGGCCGTCTACACAGCGACCGGCCTTTTTGCCGGCGGCAGCGGGACCATGACCGAGAAGGTGGGCGCCGTAACCAGCACGGCCGTCGCCTCCAACAACAACGCGTCCACATTGGGCGAAGCGGCCGTCTTCTCGGCCACTGTTACGAATATCACTGCCGTAGGCGGAACGCCTACCGGCAAGGTAGAATTCTACGACGGCTCAACCGACCTCGGGGCCGGGACCGCTCTCCAGGGCGGCGGGCCGACAGCCGTCTCCAGGTTTACAGCATCCGGTCTGACCATCGGCGCCAACGCCATCAAAGCCGTTTACGTGCCGGCCGGTGATTTCCTCACGAGCAGCGGCACACTGACCCAAACGGTCGTCCCCGACCTCGGCACGGCCGTGCTGACGACCGACGGCGCCCTCTGGCAGATCAGCCCAACGGGGGCCGTGCTGCTGCTGTCTCCCGCGGGAACCATCCGAGCTGTCAGCACCGTCAATGATGCTGCTGGAAACGCCGACGTGTTCGCCATCGCCGCAGACGAGTCCCTATGGGAGCACAGCGCGGCCGGATGGGCCGAACTCTCGAATGGCTCATTCCAGCAGATCAGCGCGGCGACGAACCAGGCAGGCGCCGCCGTGGTCTTCGGCGTGCTCGGCGCGCTTTCACCGATGCCCAACTCGCTCTGGGAGGACAATAGCGGCTGGCGTGAGCTGTCTCCAGCCGGGACCATTCAGTCGGTAAGCGCGGTGGGGACGTCGCAAGGCGAAGTCGCCTTCGCCGTCGTGGCCGCCGGCAATAATCTCTGGAAATACAGCGCATTCAACACGGCTTCGCCGTGGTCCGAGATGTCCACCGGCGCCTTCGCCCAGGTTAACGCCGGTTTGAATGCAGGCGGCCAAGCGGTGGTTTACGGCGTTTTGACCGACAATTCGCTGTGGGAACAGAACCCGGCGAACGGGACCGGCCTGAACGCCGGTTGGACCATGCTCTCGCCTGGCGGCACGATTCTCAATGTGTCGGCCGGCGGACCGGACGAAGTGTTTGCAGTGACGGCCGACCATCATCTCTGGGATTACCACCTCGGGACGTGGTCGCTCGAATCGGTGGGCACGTTTGAATCGGTCAGCGCCGGCGAGGCGTCGGGCCTGGACCACGGCGAGGCGTTCGGCGTCCTGGCCGACACATCGGTGTGGGAATACGATCCGTTCCTGCCTGGCGGACCCTGGGAGGACTTGGTCGCCTCTGGAGCGGCTGTCACAGCGGCGCCCTAACCCGTGCGGCGGGAGCGGCGGCGCTGCTCAATCCGGCGACGGCGTGGAGTAGAGGTACACCGCAAATGACGCCAACCAGTGCTCGCCAGCGTAGTCGCCGCTGGCTACATGCCCGAGAGCAGCTTGGGCATGGCGCCGGGCCGATTGGACCAGCGAGGATCGGGCGGGTTCGTCCTTCGGCAGCGCCGCGATCACGCCGCGCATGCTCCAGGCCCGGCTCAGGTTGAGGCCGTCCAGGTGAACCAGCTGTGGATCGGTCCGGTCCGTCACCTGCGCCGGCTCGAGCAGACTTTTCGGCTCCGCCTTCGCCAAATCCGGCAGGAAGCGCCGGAACCACGCCAGAAACTCGTCCGCCGGCAGGACGCGCCGCATCAGGTCGGCTTCTTCCAAAGCCGGCGACAGAAAATCGGCCCCATCCGGTTCCCACGACGCGGGCGCCGCGACGTCCTTGGCGAAATAAGTTCGGCTCCGCTCCTCCACCAGCTCGCGCAATTCCCGATTGCCCACCGCTTGCGCGTAGTCGTAGAAAAACCCCAGGGCGAAGGCCGTGTTGGGATGCACGCCGCTGCGGATCGGGTAAGTCTGCTTCGGAAAATAGGCAAGAATGCGTGCAGTTATCGCGTCCGCCAACGGCTGCAGATTCTTCGACCATTGGCGGGCGTCCGGGTCGTCCCAGCCGCGCAGTTCCTCCGCCAATTTCATCAGCCAGGCCCAGCCGTAGGGCCGCTCGAATGACGCGGCGTTCGGGCGAGCCAGGGCGTCGGCTTCCGCGCGCAGGTTCTCCGCGCTCAGGTGCTGGGACAGCACAGAGCGAATCTCCTTCTGTTCGGGCAGGTCCGGGAAGAGACGCAGCAGCCGTACCAGCATCCAGTGCCCGTGGACCGAAGAGTGCCAATCGAAACTGCCGAAAAAGGCGGGATGGACCGCTCGCGGCGATTGCACGTCCTTTTCCCCGTTGAGTACATCGGCCGGCTTGTTGGGGTACTCCTTCTGAATCGCCTGAAGCGCCTGGCGCGCGAACGCCGTGGCCTGGTCGCGGGTCATAGTCGGCGTCTCCTGGTCTGCCGACGCGGTTGTATCGGCGGCGGCCGACAGGGAATGCGTAAGAAACGCGACGGCAGCTGCGGCGGCGCTCCAATAAGCCCACGGATACAGACGTGACATTATGGAGTCCTCTGGCTGGGGCGGCTTCGGTCTGTTTGCACCCTCCGACCTCGCCGGCCTATTCTATGCGGCGGCGCTGGTGGAGCGATCCAGCGGCGGGCCGTCGCAAAGCGCGCTGGCGCCGCCCGTTGCTCCGCGCGATGCAACCCGGTAAGGTGGTAAGCGTGCGTTTGAGCGGTTGAGCTGGCGTGTGGTTACGTGGTGAACGTAGGGGAGATTGGCGGCGCCGGCGCCGCGGGAAGAGGCGATCGACTGCGAAAAGATCGATTTCGCCTACCTGAAGTATATCAACGCAATCCGCCCGCGGCATATTGCGTCGGGCCCATAGCTCAACGGCAGAGCAGGGGACTCATAATCCCTTGGTTGCAGGTTCGAATCCTGCTGGGCCCAATCTGAGCATGAGGGGACACGAGGGGCCAAGAAGGGCCAAGAGAAGCAGCGATAAGGGTTTACGGTGCAGGCCTAGCGAATCGCCCGTCCTGCTATTTTGGACAGGAGGGGCCGTGAGGTTCCCCCAGGTGGTGCAAGACAAGTGCAAGGCGCAGGCGACGCAGTCAGGGCGATTGGGCACGGGAATAATGGCAGCGCGGCACATCAAATAGCGCCGGCCGACAGGCGAATAACTGATAGAGCTTGCCTTCACCGGAGATAAGACAACCCATGGTACAAACCGCAAAGCCTGCGGCCCAGGCGAGTAAGCCGTCGGCCGGCACCACGTCAACCACCGGGACGCCGGCTGTTGCCGATGTCGCAGCCCGTAGCCGGCGAAGGCGATTCCTTTCGCACGTAGTGATGTTTTTCGCCGGTGTCCTTACGCTCGCCATCGGCACGGTGGCGGCCAATGTAATAACCAATTGGATCAATCCTCCTCTCACTGACCAAGAGAAGGACCAGCAAAGGCAAGCGGCCGACGCCCTTTGGGGACGATACGTCGAGCTCAGCGGCGAAGTCCGGCAATGGCGGGACGCTGATGTTCAGGACTACCGACAAGCGACTGGCCGCTTGGTCCAGGTTTCCGACTTGAGCATCGATCGCGTAGCCCGGATGAAGGCGGCGCACGCTTTAAGCGAGGTTCTTGACCTGCACGAGGCCAATGAGCACGACAGGTTGACTTTTACGGACGACCTGCTCGCGTCAACCAAGCAAGCAATACCCAAGTTGCGCGGGCTGGCCGACAAGGTAACCCGTCTCGCCACGGATGCCGATGGGCTCCACGCTACCACGGAATACGCGAAGAATAAGCAGGCGCTCGTCAAGACGGACGCAGTGCAGCTGAGGTCAGAAGTCATCAACGGGCTCAAGAATGAAGCCGACTTCTTGACAACACTACAGGCCGCCTGCAAGGTCAATGCGAACGCGCTCAAACAGGACCCGGTTGTGAATATGCCCCTTGCAGAGGCGCGAATAGAAGATAAAGAGAGGGTCGAGCATTACCGGGACCAATGTAGCCGGCTACAAGACGGGTGGAGTTCTGCTAGTGGGCAAGCCCAGGAGCTTGCCGACTTGATCTTCCCATACGTCGTCGAGTGGCAAAATCAAAAAGCAAAATAGCAGGCGGTTTCGGGTTTTTCAGGATCCTTGGCCTCGGCCGACCCAGCGCCTTGCACTCCGCCGGTGCAAGGCGCTGGAGGGAAATCCTCCGGCGGACAATTCAAGACGGCCCGTCTTCCGATCAACCGTCCGGTCAACCGGTCTGACGGCCGGAGCGCGCAAGGACCGCGACCCCTTGGACCGCGCTTATGACGCCGACGCCACACAGCATGGCCGCGATGGGGAACACGATCCCCATAGGAATCCAGTCAACGCCCCACTCATTCAGGACGGGCACGCTCCACGCGCCGAGGCCGGCGGCGACGCTCGCCCCGGCGCAAACGCCGGCCGGCGCTGCCAGCAGCAGCCCCTCCCACACCAGCCGGCGGCCTCTACGGGCCAGGTTGAGCTGCTCCACGTACTCGCGGAACCGATCAACCAACGCCTCGATGTCCGGCGCGTTCAGCAGTTCCGGTCTGGCGTTCGCCGCGAATGCCTGAAAGTCCGTCGGTCGGAAAGCCACGCCCCGCTGGCGCAGGCGCCCGGACAGGTCAGCGGCAAAGTCCTCCGGAGTCATCGGCCGTTCCTCTCCGCTCCCATGCTCCCTCGACGGGGGGGGGGGGAGCAAGCAGTCGTCAAGCCTTCCGCCGCTTGCCGGTGGCCTTCTCGGGCAGGGCCGCCAGCGGCACCAGCTTGTCGAGGGCGGCGTGCAGGTTGGCGGGCCGGACGTGAGCGTACCGGTCCATGGTCAGGGTGATGGTGCTGTGCCGGGCCAGGGCTTGCGCGTCCTTGGGATGCACGCCGGCGGCGGCCAGGTCGGTGATGAACTGGTGGCGCAGGGCGTGGAAATCGTAGACCAGGCCGTCGGCGTCGATGTAGGCGATCCCCGCCGCGGCCAGGTCGAGGCGCAGCATCTCCGCCGCCACGTCGCACCAGCTGGCGGACCAAAGCGGCGCGGACGCCGGCCGATCGGCGACGTAGGCCCGCAGCAGCTCGGCGACGTCGGCCGGCAATGGCTGCACGTCCTTGCGGCGGCGCTTGCTGTAGGCGGCTTCGACGGTCGCCGACGGGGCGTTGAAGTCGAACGACGGCGGCGACAGGGAAGCCAGCTCGCCGGCGCGGAGGCCGGCCCGCGCCGCCAGCGGGTAGAGGACGGCGCGGTCAGGGCCAGTCAAACCGCGGAAGGGCCGACCGCGGCGGGCGGCTTCGACCAGGGCGGCGAACTGTTCGGGGCCGAGGGTCCGGCGGCGGACGCGCAGGCCGGCCGCCTCGGCGTTCATCCGCGACAGACAAGCCAGCGGGTCCAGAGGGGCGCGGCGGTCCCGCACCAGCCAGCGCGTGAATCCTTTCACGGCGGTTAGGTAGTGGTTGCTGGTGGAAACGCTGACGCCGGGCGTCAGCCGTTCGCGGAGCGCCTCGACGACGGCCCGGGCGTAGCGGCGGGCCTTGCCGGCGCCGACCCCGGCCAGGCCGTCCTTGCGCAGCAGCCGGGCCACGCTGGCCGGGTTGACGCCGACGGCCGCGACCAGCTCCGCTTTGGTGAATTGCTCCTGGCCGGCGGGCAAGGGCGGCCGATCGTCGGGCTTGTCGCGGAGGGAGGCCAGGAACTCGACGACGGCGGACGGCTGCAGGTCCTCGAAGGCCTCGGCGTCGATGCCGGCAAGCACGGCCTTGCACCGGGCCACGGTCTTTTTCGCGTGCCCCGGCGTGCCTCCCTTGGCGGACAGGTAGCGCCCGAAGTCATCGGCGTGATCGTCCAGCGGCCGGGCCCGATGTTCCTCGAAGGCGTCCAGCAAGCCAACGCCGGCGGCCAGGGCGTCGCCGGCGAGCTTGGCCAGCATCCGGCGAGCCAGCTCCTTGGACTCCGCCAGCGCGACCTGATGGCGTTTCTTGTCGCGGTCGGTGTAGCGCCCCCACCAGGTCGGCGACTTCTTGACGGTGCGGACGGCGCCGGGCGTGTGCTTGGTTACGCGCTTGCCGTCGGGCGTGCGATGGGCGCCGTTGGGAAGCGTGTACGCGACGACCTTGGGCCGGTAGAGGGTGGCCATGAAAGGCGTCCCTTCTGAGAGCGCCGGGCCGGCGTCCGGGGCTCTCAGTTCCCGGACGCCGGCGACGGCAAAGGACGGGGAAAATCCTACAAAAGCAGGCGGCGAAGGCCAGGCCGAAGGAGACGGGCCGCCGCCGGAATGCAACTGCATTATCGCAGGGCGGAAACCGGTGGAACAGACGAGCCGGCGGAAGGTCAGTCGCCGCCCCGGCCGTTACTTCCATTCGCCGGCCAGCTCCCCCGCCCCAGCCGCCGC
>DATKHW010000958.1:0-13425 GCA_035546275.1 Gemmataceae bacterium | reverse complement strand
TCACAGTTCCAGACACCTTTTCTTCCGGACGCTCTTAGAACGGGCTTGACGTGAGGAAGTGCGGGCCATCGACGTTTGTGACCGTCCAGCCGGCGTCGATCATGGCCTGGTAATCCTGTTCCATCTCCGCGGCGTCTTTCTGGATCACCTGATGGTTGTCCCACCAGAGCTGGAACCGATAGCCGACGTGGGCCTCCTGGCCGTTCTGGGCGACATAATCGACCTGGACGTCGTACTGGACCACCCACCGGCCGTCGCCCGGATCGAGGTCGTCGGCCTTCGCCGACTGGGCGGACGCCAAACTCAGAACCAGGGCCAGGGCCATCGCCGCGCCGCTCAGATACTTGACGACTTTCATGGGAAATCTCCTTCGCCCTTGCGGACGAGCAGGGAGGCTTGAGGGGGAAGGGCCTGTTTTCTCGGTCGGCTGCTCGCCGCCGCGTCCCTTCCGAAGAGCGGCCGCCGCGGCCGTCTTCGCCAGTAACTACACGGCGCCCGGCCGGTTTAACGCGCTTTTTTCTGGAATCGTCCGACCGGACCGGCGATGATCGAGAAGCGTCGCCCACAGGAGAGGTGCAGTCATGTCGCCGAATACGCCCTGCCCGTCCACAGCGGTCCTCCGCCGCTCCCTCGATCCCGACGATCCGATGCCGGGGCCGGAACGGCAAAGCATCGAATCCCATGTAGACAGCTGCGAGAAGGGATGCAAAGCGGCGATCGAGGCGCTGCTGCGCGACAACACTCTGGCGGAAGACCCGGACGCGACGAGTCCCCTCGATGCCGCGACCAGCCCGCCGTCCGAGCCTCCGGCGCCTTTTCTTGCCGGCTACCAAATCCTGGGCGAGCTGGGCCGCGGCGGCATGGGCGTGGTGTACAAGGCGCGGCAAATCCAGCTCAACAGGTTGGTGGCGCTGAAGATGATCCTGGCAGGCGGCCACGCCGGCGCCGACGACCTGGCCCGCTTCCGAAGAGAGGCCGAAGCCGTCGCTGCTCTGCACCACCCCCATGTGGTGCAGATCTACGAGATCGGCGAGCAGGACGGCCGGCCCTATTTCTCCCTGGAATTCGTCGAAGGCGGCAACCTGGCGCAAAAGCTCGGCGGCAAGCCGCAGCCGCCGGCCCAGGCGGCGGAGCTGATCGAGACGCTGGCGCGGGCCGTTCACTGCGCGCACCAGCAGGGGATCATCCACCGCGACCTCAAGCCGGCCAACGTGCTGCTGACTGCGGACGATCAGCCCAAGATCGCCGACTTCGGCCTGGCCAAGAAGCTCGAAGGGGATGCGAAGCAGACGCGGACCGACCAAATCGTCGGCACGCCCAGCTACATGGCGCCGGAACAGGCGACGCCCGGCTCGGCTCCGGTCGGCACGCCGGCGGATGTGTATGCGCTAGGCGCGATGCTCTACGAGCTGCTGACGGGTCGGCCGCCGTTTGTCGCCAAGACGGCGTGGGACGTGCTGACGCAGGTGGTATCGGCGGAGCCGACGCCGCCGCGGCAGTTGCAGTCCAGGACGCCGCGTGATTTGGAGACGATCTGTCTGAAATGTCTGCGGAAGGAGCCGTCGCGGCGTTACGGCAGCGCGGAGGCGTTGGCGGAGGACTTGCGGCGGTTCCTGACGAATCGGCCGATCGAGGCGCGGCGGGTGGGGGTGGTGGAGCGGACGGTCAAGTGGGTGCGGCGGAATGCGATGGCGTCGGCGCTGTCGGCGGCAGCGACCGTGGCGGCGGCGGCCGGGGTCGGCGGCGGGTGGTGGGCGGTGCAGGACCGGGCGGCGCGGCGAGCGACGGCGGAGCACAAGGCGGAGGTCGCGCTGCGCCGGGCGCAGGAGGATGAGGAGCAAGCCGCGGCGATGGAGCGGGCGGCGGACGACAAGGGCGCGGAGGAGCCAGAGACGCCGGAGACGGCGAAGCCGGTGTTGGAATTGCACCGGCAGGCGGAGGCGGCCGTTGACGAAGCGGAGCAGGCGCTGGCGGATGTCCCGGGGACGGAGGCGGCGCGAACCCGCACAGCGGAACGACGGCGGCAGATCGCGGCGTCAAGGGAACGGGCGGAGAAGGACGCCGGGCTGCTGGAGAGTTTGGACCGAGCCCGCGCCGCACGCGCCACGGCGAGGACCGGCGGATTGGACGCGCTTTCGGTGGGCCGGGCTTACGCCGCAGCGCTGTCGGGCTATGGCCTGGATGTGTTGCGGCCGGAAGAGGAGACGGCGGCGCAAATCCGGGCGGCCCGTCCCGGCGTTCGGCTGGCGCTGATTCTGGCCCTGGACGACTGGGCTGACGACGACCGGAGCCGCAACGCGCCGGAAGCCCGAAGTCTGGGTCGGATCGCGGCCGGCGCCGACGACGACGACTGGCGGCGGCGCTACCGGGCAGCGCTGGGCGACATGCCGGCGCTGAAGCGCCTGGCTGAGGAGGCGCCGGGACTTCACCTGCCGGCGGTGAGCATGATCCAGCTGGGACGGGACTTGTACATGCACGGCGCGCGGGCCGAGGCGACGACGCTGCTGCGGGAAGCGCGTCGTCAATATCCGACGGACTTCTGGGTCTATGTCGAGCTGAATAACAGTTTATTCGACCCGAGCCACGTCAACCCGGCGACGCTGGATGAGGCCGAAGCATGCGCCTGTGCGGCGGCGGCGCTGCGCCCGGACAGCGCCAGCGCCTTCAGCAACCTCGGCAACACACTGCTCGCTCACGGCGACCGGGCCGGCGCCGCCCAATGTTACAAGAAGGCCATGAATCTGGATCCGCAGTTTGCACCCGCGGTCATTAACTTCGGCAACATCCTGTACTACCAGAAGGATTGGGCCGGCGCCGCCGGCTATTACAAACAGGCCATCGCACTCGACCCCAAGCTGGCGGCCGGCCACGTCAACCTCGGCGACGCGCTGTTCCAGCAGGGCGACTGGGCGGGGGCCGCGGACTGTTACAAGCAGGCCATCGGGATCGACTCTCTGTGCGCACCCGCCTACAGCGGTCTGGGCGACGTCCTGTATAAGCAGGGCGACACGGCTGGAGCGGCGGCGTGCCGCCAGAAGGCCGGCGAAATCGACCCCACGTACGCGCTCTCCCCCGTCATCCTCGGCAACACGCTGTACGACCAGGGCGACATGACCGGTGCGATCGCCGCCTACAACCGGGGCCTTGATATCGACCCCAAGGACGCCTACGCCCTGTGCGGGCTGGGCAACGTGCTTTTCAAGCAGAACGAATTGGATGGGGCCGTCGCCTGCTACCGGAAGGCCGTCGACGCCAACCCCAAATGCGCGCCCGCCCACTATGACCTCGGCAATGCGCTGCGCGAGCAGGGCGACCTGGACGCCGCCGCCGCCTGCTACCGAAAAGCCGTCGAACTCGATCCGAAGCTCGCCGACGCGCATTTCAACCTCGGCGACATACTCATCCGGCTGGGGGATTGGGCCGAGGCCGCCGCCTGTTATGAGAGGATCATCGCACTCGACTCCCAGCGCCCGGCCGTCCACTACAACCTCGGGTGGGTGCTGCTCCAGCTGGGTCGCTTCGCCGAGGCGCGGGCCAGCTTCCGCCGTTGTCTCGACCTGCTCGCCCCCGACGCCGCCCTGCGCGCCAGCGTGTCGGACTATCTGCAGATATGCGAGCGCCTCTTGGCGTTGGAGGCGAAGCTTCCGTCGGTGCTAAAGGGCGAGCAGCAGCCGGCCGACGACGTCGAGCGCCTTGGCCTGGCGACGGTATGCCAGGCCCAGGGCCGCTGCGCCGCCGCGGCCCGCTTCCGTCGGGATGCCTTCGCCCATGACCACAGCTTGGCCGACGACTGGAAGGCCGCCGACCGTTACAACGGCGCCTGCTGCGCCGCGCGAGCCGGTTGCGGCCAGGGAGAGGACGCCAAGGACCTCGACGAGAAAGCTCGCGCCGCTTGGCGTCAACAAGCGCTGGACTGGCTGCGGGCGGACCTCGACCTGCGAGCGAAACAGCTGGAAGACGGCAAGGCGGGAGAACGAAGAGCCGTCGGCGAATACTTCCGGCGCTGGCAAAGGGACCCCGCCCTGGTCGGTGTGCGCGACCCGGCGGAGCTGGCCAAGCTGCCGACCGACGAGCAGGAAGCGTGGCGCCGGCTCTGGATTGATGCCCAGTCGATTTTGGATAAAGCGGGCGAGAAAAGGTAGTCGCCGTCGGTGAGGTGAAGTCATGTCGCCGAACACGCCCTGCCCCTCTTCGGAGATCCTCCGCCGCTCCCTCGATCCCGACGATCCCATGACCGAGCCGGAACGGCAGCGCATCGAAGCGCATGTGGACAGCTGCGTAAGGGGATGCAAATCCGTCATCGAAACGCTGCTGCGCGACAACACCCTGGCGGAAAACCCGGACGCGACCAGTCCCATCGATGCAGCGACCATCCCGCCGTCCGTGCCTCCGGCGCCTTTTCTTGCCGGCTACCAAATCCTCGGCGAGCTGGGCCGAGGCGGCATGGGCGTCGTCTACAAAGCCCGGCACGTCGGACTCAACCGCCTGGTCGCGCTGAAGATGATCCTGGCGGGGGCGTACGCCGACGCCGACGACCTGGCCCGCTTCCGAAGAGAGGCCGAGGCCGTCGCTGCTCTGCACCACCCGCATGTGGTGCAGATCTACGAGATCGGCGAGCAGGAGGGTCGGCCCTATTTCTCCCTGGAATTCGTGGAAGGCGGGACGCTGGCGCAGAAGACGGCCGGACAGCCGCAGCCGCCGACTCAGGCGGCGGAGCTGATCGAGACGTTGGCGCGCGCGGTCCATTTCGCCCATCAGCAGGGGATCATCCACCGCGACCTCAAGCCGGCCAACGTGCTGCTCACCGAAGACGGCGCGCCCAAGATCGCCGATTTCGGCCTGGCCAAGAAGCTGGAAGCGGATGCCCATGCCACTCGGACGGGACAAATCGTCGGCACGCCCAGCTACATGGCGCCCGAACAAGCGACGCCCGGATCGGCGCCGGTCGGCACGCCGGCGGATGTGTACGCGCTGGGCGCCATCCTCTACGAGTTGCTGACGGGCCGTCCGCCCTTTGTGGCGAAGACGTCGTGGGACGTGCTGACGCAGGTGGTTTCGGCGGAGCCGGCGCCGCCGCGGCAGTTGCAGCCGAAGACGCCTCGGGACCTGGAGACAATCTGTCTGAAATGTCTGCGCAAGGAGCCGGCGCGGCGCTACGGCAGCGCGGAGGCGTTGGCGGAGGACTTGCGGCGCTTTCTGACGAATCGGCCGATCGAAGCGCGGCGGGTGGGGATGGTGGAGCGGACGGTCAAATGGGTGCGGCGGAACGCCGTGGCCTCGGCGCTGGGAGCCGCGGCGATCGTGGCGGCGGCGGGCGGGGTGGGCGGTTGGTGGTGGGCGGCGGCGGACCGAGCGACGCGGCAGGCGGAGGCGGATCGGTCGGCCGCCAGGCGGCTATCCATGGCCGAGGGCGCAGCGGACGTTGCGCTGGGCAAGGCGAAAGAGGCGGAGGACCAGGCCGCGGACAAGGAGGAGGCGGCGGACAAAAAGGGCCAGGAGGAGCCGGAGGCGCCGGAGATGGCGAAGCAGGTGCTGGAGCTGCACCAGCAGGCCGCAGCGGCGGTGGACGAGGCGGAGAAAGCGCTGGCGGACGTGCTGGGGCCGGAAGCGGCGCAAGTCCGGACGGCCGAGCGACGACGGGACGTGGAGGCGGAATTAAATCGGACGGAAAAGATCGCCAAGCTGCTGGGAGATCTGGAAAAGGCCCGCGCCGCACAAGCCGCCGTTCGGGCGGAGGCTTTCGATTTTGATTCGAGCGCCCACTCCTACGCGGCAGCGCTCTCGGCTTACAGTCTGGACGTCTCGCGGCCGGAGGCGGAGACGGCGGCGGCGATTCGGCAGGCCCGGCCTGCGATTCGGCTGGCGTTGATCCTGGCCCTGGACGACTGGGCCAACTGCGTCCGCTACCGCGACCCCGCCGAGGCGGAGCGGCTAAGTCGGATCGCGGGCGGGGCCGACGACGACGACTGGCGACAGCGCTTCCGTGCGGCGGCCGGCGACCTGTGCGCGCTGAGGCGCCTGGCCGAAGAGGCGCCGGGACTCCATCTGCCCACCGTGAGCGTAGTTCTGCTGGAACGAGACCTCCGAGATCGCGGAGCGCGACCCGAAGCGACGGCGCTTTTGCGGGCGGCGCGCCGCGAGCATCCGACGGACTTCTGGGTGCATTATGAGCTGGCCGCCTGTCTGGCCGATCGGAAGCATCTCGACCCGGCTGCGCTCGAGGACGCGGAAAGCAGCGCCTGTGCAGCCGTGGGCCTGCGCCCGGACAGTTCCACGGCCTACGTCAGTCTCGGCTTTGTGCTTGAGCTGCGCGGCGCCCTGGCCGCGGCCGCCGACTGCTACAAAAAAGCCATCCAACTTGACCCCAACTACGCCCAGCCCCACGACAACCTTGGCAACGTCCTGCACGATCAGGGGGATTTGGCCGGCGCCGTGGAATGCTACAAAAAGGCCATAGCAATCGACCCCACCCTTACGAGCGCCCACAATGACCTCGGCGGCGTGCTGGCCGATCAGGGCGACCTCACCGGGGCCGCCGCCTGTTACCGAAAAGCCATCGAGATCGACTCCACGATTGCCACGATTCACAGCAACCTGGGCAACGTGCTGCGCAGCCTGGGCGATCTGGATGGGGCCGCCGAATCTTACCGCAAAGCCATCGAGATCGACCCGAATGATGGGCCCTCCTACACCGGGCTTGGCGCCGTGCTGTACGACCAGGGGGACAAGAACGGCGCCGCCCAGAACTACCGCAAGGCCATCGAACTCGACGCCGTGGACGCCATCCCGCGCTGGGACCTCGGCAACGTGCTGTACGAGCGCGGCGATCGGCAAGGCGCCGCCGAGTGGTACCGGAAGGCGATCGCCCTCAATGCCAACTACGCGCCGGCCTACGCCAAGCTCGGCGACGTGCTGCACGACCAGGGCGACCTGGCCGGCGCCGCCGAAAATTACCGCAAGGCCGTCGCGCTGGAGCCTAACAACGCGTCCGACCGCAACGGCCTCGGCTATGCCTTGCTCGACCAGGGCGACCTAACCGCCGCCGCCGAGTGTTTCCGCAAGGCCGTGGAACTCGACCCCCAGTTCGCCGCGCCCCACTACAACCTCGGCAACATCCACTTCGCCCTGGGCGACCGGCAGGGCGCGGCCGATTGCTTCCGCAAGGCGATCGAACTCGATCCCAACCTTGTGCAGCCCCACTACAACCTCGGCATGGTTCTGCTCAATCAGGGTCGGTTCGCGCAGGCCCAGGCGAGCTTTGAAAGCGCCCGGAAACTGCTCGCCTTCACCGACCCCGTTTTCTTCCAGACGCTGAAACGGCTGCGGCAGTGCGAGCGCCTGCTGGCCGCGGAAGCGAAGCTTCCCTCGGTGCTCCAGGGCAAACAGCAGCCCGCCGCCGACGCCGAGCGCCTCGACCTGGCGATCGTGTGCCAGGCGCAGCGCCGCTACGCCGCCGCCGCCCGCTTCAGCCGGGACGCCTTCGCCGACGACCCCCGGCTGGCCGACGACTTGCAGGCCGCCTATCGCTACGACGCCGCCACGTTCGCCGCGCGAGCCGGCTGCGGCCAGGATGAGGACGAGACGCTGGACGAGCGGCAACGGGCCGGCTGGCGCACGCAGGCGCTGGAGTGGCTGCGGGCGGACCTTACGCTGCGATCGAAGCGGCTCGACGGCGGCAAGCTTGAGGATCGGCAGGAGACGCAGAAGCAGATGCGTGGCTGGCAGGGAGATTGCACCCTGGCCGGCGTGCGCGAGGCGGCGGAGCTGGCCAAGCTGCCGGCCGACGAGCAAGAGGCGTGGCGCCGGCTCTGGAGGGATGTGCAATCTACTTTGGATAAAGCGGGTGAGAAAAAGTAGCCGCCAGGAAATCGAGCGATCGCACTGGGGCGTTGGAAAAAAGGCGAGGGGGAGCGTTGTCAGGAGCTCCCCCTCCGGTTGACCGCACAACGATCGCCGCTTCCTGTCGGTAGACGCGAACGTATCAGCCGCCATCGTCGTCATCGTCGTCTCGGTAGACGCGAACGTAGTAGCCGCCATTCTTCGTGACGACGTCGGCGTCGCTGCCGTTGGCACGCCACGCGTCCCGCTCGACAAAGGCCCTGCCATATTCCAACGGGCCAAGGTCGTCGTACTGTGCGAAAACGCGAACGTAGTAGCTGCCATCCTCCGCCGTGACGACCGTGGCGTAGCTGCCATTAGCACGCCACGCCTTCACCTGGGCAACGGCGTCCTGAAGAGATTCATACGGGCCAATGTCGTCGTACGGGACGTCGTCGGCAGACTTCACCGTCTGGTCCGGCGACTCGGCCTCAACCTGGCCGGCGCTCGAAAACGTGAGCAGCGACGCCAGCACGAGACCCATCGACAGCATAAACTTGGACATGACAAAGCTCCTTTCGTGAGCATGACAGAATCTTTGCAGCCACCCATTTCCCTTGAAGTCCGGCCTCAGCGGGCCAACCATCTTCACCAGTAACTACACGGCCCTCCGCCGGTTTAACGCGCTTTTTTCTGGAATTGCCCGAACCGGCCGGGCATGATCGAGAAGCGTCGCCGTCGGTGAGGAAGAATCATGTCGCCGGATACGCCCTGCCCTTCCGCGGAAGCCCTGCGCCGCTCCCTCGATCCCGACGATCCCATGCCGGAGGCGGAACGGCAGCGCATCGCAGCGCACGTGGGCCGCTGCGACAAGGGATGCAAAGCGGCGATCGAAATGCTGCTGCGCGATAAAACCCTGGCGGCCGACCCCGAAGCGACTTGTCCCGTCGAAACGGTGAACTCTGCGGCGACCCAGCGCCCGCTCCCCGTCCTGGCCCGCTACGAGATTCTGGAAGAGATCGGCCGCGGCGGCATGGGCGTCGTCTACAAGGCGCGGCAGCAGAAGCTCAACCGTCTGGTCGCGCTGAAGATGATCCTGGCCGGCGCCCACGCCGACGCCGACGATCTGGCCCGCTTCCGAAGAGAAGCCGAAGCCGTCGCGGCCTTGCGCCATCCGCATGTCGTGCAGATTTACGAGATCGGGGAGCAGGACGGTCGGCCGTATTTCTCTCTGGAATTTGTGGAGGGCGGCAACCTGGCCCAGAAGCTTGGCGGCTCGCCGCAGCCGCCGCGTCGGGCCGCGGAGCTGATCGAGACGTTGGCGCGGGCCGTCCATTTCGCCCACCAGCAGGGGATCATCCACCGCGACCTCAAGCCGGCCAACGTGCTGCTGACGGCCGACGGCGCGCCCAAGATCGCCGACTTCGGCCTGGCCAAGCGGTTGGAAGCGGGCGTGGGGCAGACGAGGACCGGAGAAATCGTCGGCACGCCGAGCTACATGGCGCCGGAACAGGCCATGCGCGGCGCGTCGGCGCGCGTCGGCACTCCGACGGACGTGTATGCGCTGGGGGCGATCCTCTACGAGATGCTGACGGGCCGGCCGCCGTTCCGGGGGCCGACCGGCGTGGACACGATCCTGCAAGTCCTCCAGGACGACCCCGTGCCGCCGCGACAGCTGCAGCCCAAGACGCCGCGTGACCTGGAGACCATCTGCCTGAAATGTCTGCAAAAGGAGCCGTCGCGGCGCTATGGCAGTGCGGAGGCGCTGGCTGAAGACCTGCGGCGGTTCCGAGGGCATGAGCCGATCCAGGCGCGGCCGGTCGGGCCGTGGGAGCGGGCGGTGCAGTGGGCCCGGCGGCGGCCCGCCGTGGCCGTCTTCCTGGTGATCGCTGTGGTTTCGCTGATCGGGGGGATCGTTGCGTCCACCAGCTTCGCCGTCGTGGCCAACGATCGGGCGGACCAGCTGGAGAAGTCGCGCAAGGACCGGGCGCAGGCCGAGGTGGACGCGCTGCTGACGGCCAGTCCGGGAGCGGTCCCGGGCATTTTGCAGAACCTGCGCCTCGATCAGGAACAGGTGTTGCCCCGGTTGCGGGAATTGTGGAACGACCAGCACTTGCCCGACCACCAGCGGCAGCGGGTCGCCCTGGCCCTGCTGCCGGTGGAACCCAGTCGGGTGGATTACCTGTATGAGCATCTGCTGGACGCCGACCCGGACGAGGTGGGGGTCTTCGTCGCGCAGCTGTCCGATCACAAAGATGAATTGACGGAGCGCCTTTGGGATGTGACGCAACAGCCGGGCAAGGGCCACGAAGATCGGCGGTTGCGGGCGGCGGCGGCCCTGGCGGCCTACGACCGGGACAACCCCCGGTGGGCCGATGCCGCCGATCCGGTGGTGCAGCGGCTGGTGGTCGATCCGGCCCACTTGTCCGCCTGGACGGCAGCCCTACGGCCGGTGCGGGACAAGCTGCTGGGACCGCTGGCCGTGGTCTTCCGGGACCACTCCGAGGAACACGCGGCGGAGCGTTCGCTGGCCACGAGCGTCCTGGCTGACTACGCCGCCGACCGGCCCGAGGCGCTGGCCGAATTGCTCCAGGACGCCGACGAGCGCCAGTTCGCGGCGCTGTTCCCCAAGGTCGAGGCGAATCCGGCGCCGGTCGCGGTAGCGCTGAATGCGACGGTGAGCCAGGCGCTGGATGCGGAGAAAACGGAGGACGGCAAGGAACGTCTGGCCAAGCGGCAGGCGAACGCGGCCGTTGCGTTGCTGCGGCTGGGTCAACCGGAGGCGGTCTGGCCGCTCCTCAAGCACCGCCCCGATCCGCGGGTCCGGAGTTACCTGATCCACTACCTCAGCCCGCGAGGCGCCGACGCCGCGGCCGTGGTGCGGCGGCTGGACGAGGAGACGGACGTGTCGATCCGGCGAGCCCTACTGTTGATCCTTGGCGAGTTCGGCCTGGATCAATTGCCGGCGGCCGAGCAGGAACGCCTGACGCTGATGGTGCTGAAGCTGTACCGGAAGGATCCCGACGCCGGACTGCACGGGGCGGCGGACTGGCTGCTGCGGCAATGGAGGAAAGGGGACGACCTCAAGGCGATCGACCGGGCGTGGGCGGCGGACCCGCTGCACCGGGAACAGCGGATGGAGCTGATTCGGGGGCGGTTGGGTGTGCCGAAGCGGGCGGGCCGGGTGGAGGGCTACTGGTACGTCAACGGCCAGGGGCAGACGATGGTGGTCGTGCCGGACGCGGGGGAGCCGTTTCTTATCGGCTCGCCGCCCACCGAGGTTCCCCGCGAAGGCGGGCCGGAAGGGAAAGTGGAACAGCAGGCCCGGAAGCGGGTCGGCCGCGCGTTCGCCATTGCGGCCCGGGGGGTTACGGTGGAGGAGTTCCTTCGCTTCCGCAAGGGGTACAGCTACAACACGGGTTGGTCGCCCACCCCGAATTGTCCCATCAACAACGTGTCGTGGTACGAGGCGGCGGAGTATTGCAACTGGCTGACCGAACAGGAATTGCCCAGGGAGCAGTGGGAAGACCAGCGCTGTTACCTGCCGAACGCCAAGGGCGAGTACGCCGAGGGCATGAGGATGGCGCCGAACTACCTCCAACGAACGGGGTATCGTCTACCCACCGAGGCGGAGTGGGAATACGCTTGCCGGGCGGGCGCGGTCACCAGCCGCTACTACGGCGAAACCGACGAGCTGCTGGGCCGATACGCCTGGTACACCAGGAACTCCCGGGAACGGGGGATGCTGCCTGGCAAGCCGGGGGTTCTGGGGGTTTCGGCAGGCTGCCTGAAGCCGAACGACCTGGGGTTGTTCAACATGCTCGGCAACGCCAATGAATGGACCCAGGACTCAACGTATTACCCGTACATTCCCGGCGACGACGTTGAGGACAGCAATACGGAAATCAACGATGGAAATTCCCGTGTGACGCGCGGCGGCTCGTTCTTCGATCTGGCGATGAATGTGCGATGCGCTTTCCGCTTCTGGTTCCGGCCGTCGCTCCACGAGGAAGTGGTCGGTTTCCGTCCGGCGCGGACGTTCCGCTGACCCGGCCCGCCGAGCGGCTGAAGTTGGCATCATCGGTGCTGGAGAGTCCCGCCCGCCGTCGTTCGTCGATGGGGCGGCCGGGACCGACAGGGCGCATTGGCCGGCCGATTCCGGGGAAGCCGTCCGGACGCTGGGGCAGTCTGGACGGGGCCGGCCGTCCGCGGCTTTCGATTCGTCACGTACACGCCGGCGATCACGACGGCCCCCCCAAGAGCCAGGGGCAGGGTGATCGGCTCGCCGAGGACCACTGCCGCCGCCGCGACGCTGAACACGGGAACCAGATAGGAGTAAATGGACAGCTGCGACGCGGAGCGGGTGGACAGGGCGTGAAACCACAGAGTGTAGGCGGCCACCGTGCAGAACAGCGCCAGGCAGCCCGCCGCGACCCAGGCCGTGACGGAGGCGCTGGAAAGCTCCTGCATCACCCCGGGACGGAACGCCGTCACGGCGGTCAGGATGGCGCCGCCCGCGATGCAGACCTGGGCGGTGAGATTGGCGGCGCCGTACCGCTCCACCATCGGCTTGCCGAGCAGCATGTAGCAGGCCATCGACAGCGGGGCGGCGAAGCAGACGGCGACCGCCCAGGCCGACAGGGCCCCGCCGCTCGGCGAGCGGCCGCCCCAGATGACCAGCAGGGCGCCGGCCAAGGCCAGCGCCACGCCGACGACCGTGCGGGCCTTCAGCACCGAGGGCCGTTTCACGGCCGACAGGCCGATGGTGAATACCGCGACCATCTGCCCGATGAGACTGGCCGCCGACGCCGGCAGCACTGTCTCAGCGGCGACCAGGCTCAGGTGGTAGACCAGCACCCCCGAGGCCACGAGCAGGGCGAACCGGGGCGCGTCCGCCAGGCGGATTCGCCGAAAGGAGATTGCGCGGACGGCGAAAAGGGCGAGGAATCCCAACGCTGTCAGGGTGAACCGCAACGTCACGAGGGTGAGGGGAGAGAACCCTTCCAGACCCATCTTGATCCAAATGTACGCCCCGCCCCAAAACAGGGCGGCCAACAAGGGCGCCATGCAGTGCATTAGATTCGTAAGTCGAGCCTTCATGATTTCACCTCCCGCCGTCGGCGGCAGCCCACGGGAACTCGGCCTGTCCAGTGCCAGGTCCATGGCAGCCTCAAGCGGCGCCGGCGGCGGATCGGCCGACGGCATGAAACGACGAGGGGCGCCCGATGGCGCCCCCTCGCCCGCAAGATCGGCTGCGGTCGTTCATTTGTACAAAGTCAACTCCCAGTGCTGGGCGTCCTGCTCGGTAACCCGATACCCCACCCAAATGTCACCGAAGTTTTCAAGCTCCCATTTCCCGGAGGCGGCCGCGTCGTCGCAGGAACCGTAGATCCCCCCAAACTCGGCCCGGCCGGTGACGCTACCCACCGCCGTGTCGCAGGCCAGCAGCCGCGTCGGTGATGCGGCGGCAAGCCCGGCCGCCAACGCCAGCCCCAAAGCAACCGAACGCACGAACTTGAACATGTCGAAGCCCCTTTCGTGAGCCTGGCAGACCCGTCGCAGCCACCCCACAAGACTGCAGAGTCGAAGGCCGCGACCAATCAGGGC
>DATKHW010000957.1:0-5702 GCA_035546275.1 Gemmataceae bacterium | reverse complement strand
CCCCGCTTACTCCGCTGCGCTGCGTGCGCGGCTCGGACGGTTCAATCTCAAACAGGAGTTCGTCATGCAGCTCGGAATGATCGGCCTGGGCCGGATGGGCGCCAACATGGTGCGGCGGCTCATCAAGTCGGGTCATCAGTGCGTGGTCTTCGACAGGTCGCCGAAGGTCGTGAAGGAATTGGCCGAGGAGAAGGCCGTCGGCGCCTCCTCGCTCGCGGACCTCGTGAAGAAGTTGGAAAGGCCGCGGGCGGTCTGGCTGATGGTCCCCGCGGCCGTCGTGGATAAAATGATCGCCGACGTAGCGCCCCATCTCGAACCGGGGGACGTCCTCATCGACGGCGGCAATTCCTATTACGTGGACGACATCCGGCGCGCCAAAGAACTCGCGCCGGCGAAGATCCATTATGTGGACGTGGGAACGAGCGGCGGCGTCTGGGGTCTGGAGCGCGGCTACTGCATGATGATCGGCGGGCCGGACGAGGCGGTGCAGCGCCTCGACCCGATCTTCCGGACGCTGGCGCCTGGCGTGGGCGACATCCCGCGCACGCCGGGGCGCGAGAAAGTCGGCGGCACGGCCGAGCAGGGCTACCTGCACTGCGGCCCGAGCGGCGCGGGGCACTTCGTCAAGATGGTGCACAACGGCATCGAGTACGGCGTCATGGCCGCCTACGCCGAGGGACTGGCGGTCCTGCGCCACGCCGACGTCGGCAAGACGGAGCACGAGATCGACGCCGAGACGACGCCGCTGCGCGACCCCGAGCACTACCAGTACGACCTGAATCTGCGCGACGTGGCGGAGGTGTGGCGGCGCGGCAGCGTCATCGCCTCCTGGCTGCTGGACCTGACCGCCGCCGCCCTGGTCAAGGATCCGGCGATGTCCGCCTTCTCCGGCCGGGTCTCGGACTCGGGCGAGGGGCGGTGGACGATCAAGGCGGCCATCGACGAGGGCGTGCCGGCCCACATCCTCACCGCGGCCCTGTACGAGCGCTTCAGCTCGCGGGGCGAGGCGGACTTCGCCGACAAGCTGCTCTCGGCCATGCGTTACGAGTTCGGCGGACACCTGGAAAAGAAAGGATGAAGGAGTCGATGACGAGCCAATCGCACTCCGACGCCCTGGTCTTCTTCGGCGCCACGGGCGACCTGGCCTACAAGAAGATCTTCCCGTCGCTGCAGGCGATGGTGAAGCGCGGCCATCTCAACATGCCGGTCATCGGCGTGGCCAAGTCCGGCTGGAACCTCGGTCAGCTCCGGGCCAGGGCGCGCGACAGCCTGGAGAAACACGGCGGCGTCGATCCGGCCGCCTTCGACCGGCTGTGCGGCCTGCTGCGCTACGTGGACGGCGACTACAAGGACCCGGCGACGTTCCAGGCCATCCGCAAGGAACTCGGTTCCGCGCAGCGGCCGGCGCACTACCTCGCCATCCCGCCCGTGCTGTTCGGGACCGTCGTGGAACAGCTGGCAAAGGCCGGCTGCGCCAAGAACGCCCGCGTCATCATCGAAAAACCGTTCGGACGCGACCTTGCCTCGGCGCAGGAGCTCAACCGCATCCTGCTCGCAACGTTTGACGAAAAGGCGATCTTCCGCATCGACCATTACCTCGGCAAGCGGCCGGTGCACAACATGGTCTTCTTCCGCTTCGAGAACGCGTTGCTGGAGTCGTTCTGGAACCGCAACCACGTCGAGAGCGTCCAGATCACCATGGCCGAGGCCTTCGGCGTCCAGGGCCGGGGCGCGTTCTACGACGAAACGGGCGCGATCCGCGACGTGGTCCAGAACCATCTGTTCCAAGTTATGGCGAACCTGGCCATGGAGCCTCCCGTCCGGACGGACAGCGAATCGATGCGCGATGAGAAGGTCAAGGTCCTGAAAGCCATCCCGCCGCTGGAAGCGAAGAACCTGGTCCGCGGCCAGTTCCGCGGCTACCGCAAAGAGATGGGGGTCGCGCCGGATTCGCAGGTGGAAACCTTCGCCGCGCTGCGGCTGAAGGTCAACTCCTGGCGCTGGCAGGGCGTCCCCTTCTACATCCGGGCCGGGAAATGCCTGCCCGTAACCTGCACGGAGGTGGTCGTCCGCCTGCGCCGGCCCCCGACAGTCTTTCCCACTTGCTCTCCCTCGCCGAATCACGTCCGGTTCCGCATCAGCCCCGACGTGACGATCGCCTTCGGCCTGACGACAATGGACCCGGAGGAAAAGATGATCGGCCAATCGGTGGAAATCATGGCGAGCGAGCACCCCACGCCGGAGGAGATGGACGCTTACGAGCGGGTGCTGGGCGACGCCATGGCGGGGGACGCCACCCTGTTCGCGCGGGAGGACTACGTGGAAGAGGCGTGGCGGATCGTCGATCCGGTGCTGAAGGCGGGCGCGCCGATCCACGAATATGAGCCGAACACGTGGGGGCCGGGCGAAGTCGATGGGCAGGTTTCACCCGCCGGAGGCTGGGCGAACCCGACCGTGACGGGTTGAGCCGAACTGGAGACGCTCTCATGAAGATGGAAATACTCGCCGACGCCGATGCGGTCGCTCGCAGGGCGGCCGCGCTCATCGCCGCGGGCGCCCGGGACGCGGTCGTCGCGCGCGGCCGGTTCGTCTTCGCCGTCAGCGGCGGCCACACGCCGTGGCTCATGCTGCATGCGCTGGCGGGCGAAAAAGTCCCGTGGGAGCAGGTGGAGGTGGTCCAGGTGGACGAGCGCGTGGCCCCCGCGGGACACGCCGACCGCAACCTCACCCACCTGCGCGAAAGCCTGCTGACGCGGGTCCCGCTGCGCCCCGAACAGATCCATGCCATGCCGGTGGAAGCGCCCGACCTGGGTGCTGCGGCCGCGCAATACAACCGCACTCTTCAGGATCTCGCCGGCTCGCCGCCCGTGCTCGACCTGGCCCACCTGGGCCTCGGCCCCGACGGCCACACCGCCTCCCTCGTACCGGGCGACCCGGTGCTCAATGTGGCCGACGCCGACGTTGCGCTCACCGGCGCCTACCAGGGGCGGCGCCGCATGACGCTGACGTATCCGATGCTAAATCGTTCCCGTCGCATCCTGTGGCTGGTGACCGGGAGCGACAAGGCGGGAATGCTCGCGCGGCTGCGCGACGGCGATACCACGATACCGGCGGGGCGTGTGCGTCAGGACCAGGCGCTCGTGCTGGCCGACGGCGCGGCCGCGGGACAGGAGAGGAACGACCCATGACCAACCAGGAACTGGATCAGCTGGCGATCAACACCATCCGCACGCTGTCGATGGACGCGGTCCAGCAGGCCAAATCCGGACACCCCGGCACGCCGATGGCGCTCGCCCCGCTGGTCTACACGATCTGGAACCGCGTCATGCACTTCGACCCGCTGGACCCGATCTGGCCCAACCGCGACCGGTTCGTTCTCTCCAACGGTCATGCGTCGATGCTGCTCTGGTCCGTGCTGCATCTGACCGGGACCCGGGCCGTGAACGCCGAATACGAGCGGCTGGGGCGTCCCTCGGTCTCCCTCGACGACATCCGCCATTTCCGCCAGCTCGACAGCAAGGCGCCGGGCCATCCCGAGTACCACTGGGTGTCGGGCGTCGAGACCACGACCGGCCCGCTCGGACAGGGGGTCGCTGTCAGCGTGGGCATGGCAATCGCCCAGAAGTGGCTCGCCCGCCGTTACAACCGGCCGGGCTTCGACGTGTTCGACTACCACATCTACGCCGTCTGCGGGGACGGCTGCATGATGGAGGGCGTCGCGTCGGAGGCGGCGTCCCTGGCGGGCCACCTGGGCCTGGACAACCTCTGCTGGGTCTACGACAACAACCACATCACCATTGAAGGGAACACAAGCATCACCTTCACGGAGGACATCGCAGCCCGCTTCCTGGGCTACGGGTGGAACGTCCTGCGCGTGGGCGACGCCAACGACATCGACCGCATCGAGCACGCCCTGGAGGTCTTCCGGCAGACGAAGGGCCGCCCCACCTTCCTCATCCTGGACAGCCACATCGGCTACGGCTCCCCGCACCGGCAGGATACGGCCGAGGCCCACGGAGAGCCGCTCGGCGACGATGAGATTCGCCTGGTCAAGCGCGCCTACGGCTGGCCCGAGGACGCCAAATTCCTCGTCCCCGATGGCGTGCGTGAGCACTTCGCCGCAGGCGTGGGCGCGCGGGGCGCGGAGGCCCGGCGGCGGTGGACGGAACTCCTCGCCGCCTACCGGGCCAAGTACCCCGAACTCGCAACCGAGATCGACCAGATGCAGCGGCGCGAGCTGCCGGCCGGCTGGGACCGCAACCTCCCCGTCTTCCCGGCCGACCCCAAGGGGATCGCCGGACGAGACGCCTCGGGCAAGGCGCTGAACGTGCTGGCGCAGAACATTCCGTGGTTCCTGGGCGGCTCGGCGGATCTGGGGCCGTCGAACAAGACCACCCTGAAGTACGAGGGGGCGGGGGACTTTCAGGCCGACACGCCGGGCGGCAAGAACCTGCACTTCGGCATCCGCGAACATGCCATGGCGGCCATCGTGAACGGGATGTCGCTGTCGAAGCTGCGGCCCTTCGGCGCGACCTTCTTCATCTTCAGCGACTACGCGCGGCCCGCCATCCGGCTGTCGGCCCTGATGGAACTGCCGACGCTCTTCATCTTCACACACGACGCCATGGGCGACGGCGAGGATGGCCCGACGCACCAGCCGGTGGAGCATCTTGTATCATTGCGCGCCATCCCCGGCCTGGTCGTGCTGCGGCCCGGCGACGCCAACGAGGTCGTCGAGTGCTACCGCACCATCATGCAGCTGCGCCATCAGCCGGCCGTTATGGTCTTATCGCGCCAGCCCTTGCCGACGCTCGACCGGAGCAAGTACGCGCCGGCCTCGGGCGCCGCACGCGGCGCCTACGTGCTGGCCGACGCCCCCGGCGGCAAGCCCGAGGTGATCCTCATCGCCACGGGCAGTGAGGTCAGCCTCGCCGTCGAGGCCCACGAGCAGCTGCTTGCCGAGGGCGTCCGCTCGCGCGTGGTCTCGATGCCTTCCTGGGACATTTTCGACCGCCAGCCGCCGGCGTACCGGGACGGCGTGCTGCCGCCCAGCGTGAAGGCCCGCGTCGCCGTGGAGCAGGGCTCGACCCTTGGATGGGACCGCTACGTCGGCGCGTCGGGTCGCGTCGTCGGCATGAAGACGTTCGGGGCGTCGGCGCCGCTCAAGGAGCTGCAAAAGAAGTACGGGTTCGAGCCGAACCGAGTAGCAGCGACGGCGAAAGAGCTGCTGGAAAAAAAGTGAGCCATGTCGTCGCTGTCGCCCGTGCGCGGGGTTTTTCGCCGCCGGGAGATGGGAGCGGGAGCGAGACGGGTGTGGATGGGGCGGCGGCCGCGCAATCCGGGCTGACCCAGAGCCCGCGCGCTCGCGCCGCCTGTTTACTGGTGTGCTTCCAGTTCGCGGCTGCGGAAAAAACGACGGGCCGGTTTACACCCCGCGCGAGCGCGCGATTCCGAAGGGGGTATCGATCGGCGGCCCGAACGGGATACGAACTGCGCGCACCTAGCCGGGTGCAATTCCAGCTCCCACGCCGCAAGCCCCCGCCTTTCAGGCGATTATGCCTGATCGCTTCCAAGCGGCCTGTAACCTCGGCGCGCGACTTCGAAGATTGTTACGATCGCGGAGCTGGTTGTTCAGAAACGGAGCAAAACGCCTCTGGAGTTACCGGGAAACGCCGAGGGAGACGTCCCCCGGCGTTATGCGT
>DATKHW010000956.1:0-3248 GCA_035546275.1 Gemmataceae bacterium | reverse complement strand
GACGTCCTACGGCCTCGGCTCACTCAACAAGAACCTGCCGACCTTCGTCGTCATGGTCGCCCAGCCGACCAATACCGAACAGGTGCAGGCCATCTCCGCTCGCCTATGGTCGGCCGGCTTCCTGCCCGGCGAGCACGCTGGGGTTTCGTTCCGCACGTCCGGCGACCCGATCCTCTATATCGACAATCCGAATGGCGTTTCTCCGGAAGTCCGGCGCAAGACGCTCGACGCCGTCGGCGCCCTCAACGAGATGACTTACAAGGCGGTGGGGGACCCGGAGACGCACACGCGGATCGAGCAATTCGAGATGGCCTACCGGATGCAAGCCAGCGTTCCGGAGCTGACCGAGCTGGCGAAGGAGCCGGAAGCCACCTTCCAGCTATACGGCGACGCGGCGCGGAAGCCCGGCACGTTCGCCAACACCGCCCTGCTGGCCCGGCGCATGGTGGAGCGCGGCGTGCGCTTTGTGCAGATTTACCACAACAACTGGGACGTGCATGGCAACGTGGCCGGCCGGCTGCCGGACCAGTGCCGCGACGTGGACCAGGCTTGCTATGGTCTTATTCAAGACCTCAAAAATCGGGGGCTTTACGACTCGACCTTGGTGATCTGGGGCGGGGAGTTCGGCCGGACGATCTATTCGCAGGGCGGCCTGACCAAGCAGAACTACGGCCGCGACCACCATCCGCGCTGCTACACGATGTGGATGGCCGGCGGGGGCTCCAAGCCGGGCTATATTCACGGCGAGACGGACGATTTCTCCTACAACATCGTGCAGGACCCCGTTCACATCCACGAGTTCCACGCGACGGTGCTGCACTTGCTCGGATTCAACCCGTCCAAGTTCACCTATCGGTATCAGGGGCTGGATCAGCGCCTGATCGGCGTTGAGCCGGCCGAGCTCGTAAAGGAATTGCTTGCGTAAAGGGGCGTCCGCAAAAAACCCAGAAAAAAAAGCACGCACGCTGTCACAACGCGGCGGCGGCGGGAACATGAGGATGCAAGGGGCGACGAGGACGGCTGAGAAGGCCGACCCGGACGACCCCTCCTCAAGCCTGCAAGGCCGCCAAGTGCGGCAAAGGAGTTTCTGATGCGTGGCGTGCTGATAATCGTCGCCGCGGCAGCGATGAGTCTGGCGTCCCTCGGTTCCGCCCATGCCGAACCCCCTCGCCGAGATCATGACCGCGACCGCTTCGACCACCGCGACCGGGACCGCGATCGGGATCGGGACCGCGATCGGGATCGGGACCGCGACCGGGATCGAGACCGCGATCGGGATCGCGATCGGGATCGCGATCGGGACGACTTCCGCTTCGATTCCCGCAAATTCGGCCGCCCCTTCAGCAGCGGCTACTACTTCGGCTTCTTCCCGGTAGATTACTACCGCAACTGAGAGGGGGCGCGGACGGAAAGAGCCTGGGCTGCCGAGACAAGCGGCCGCCCAGGCTACCGTCATTTGCCGGCCCGCGGAAGCGTCAGGCGGAGCCTTGCCGCAGCCGGTCCAGCGCCGGACGGCAGTAGTCCAGTAATCCGAGATCCATCAACTCCTCTTCAAGCCGGGCCGTGGTCGGCGCCTGCAGCGTCTGAAGGACCTCGGCGAGGAGCAGGTCGGCGAACCGGTCGCGGGCGCGGTGCAGCGTCTGGCGGACGCCGACGGCGCTCAGCGGCTTGCCCAGGCGGCGACTCAGCTCCTCCGCCATCTCCGCCGAGCGCAACTCCGGGCGTTTCACGCGAAAGCGGAGGACGGCGTGAAACGGCTGGCCGGTCGATCGCTCGTGATCGGCGAGGGCCGTCCAGGCGCGGTCGAGCAGCTCGGCCTTCCAGCTTTCGAGGAACTGCATGTCCGCCTCGGATGGTCCGGGCGCGGCCGCCGCCTCCACCGCATCGTTCAGCGGCTGAAGAGCCTTTCGCCGGCGCCGGCGGTGGTGGTCGATCAGGTGAAAGAGCACGCCCTTGACGAAATCGCGGAAGCGGCCGCGCTCGGGGTCGGCCCGGTGCATGTCGCCGCGTACGAATCGCAGGGCGAACTCCTGTGACAATTCCTCCGCGGCGTCCGCATCGCGCAGCGAGGCCAGCAGGTAGCGGTGGACAGCGCGGCCGTAGCGGCGGAGCAGCTCTTCCTGGGCCGCGACGGCCTCCGGCGTGCGCCCGTTGGCCCGGCAAATGACCGTCCAGAACGTCTGCATACTACTGAGTCGCTGGTCCGCGGTTTCCTGGTTCATGACGTTGCTTCCTATGCGGGATGCACATCCTGGATTGTACCACGCAACGTTCGGGCTTCCTTGCGGGCGGAAAGACCGTCTGCGATAATCGGCGCGGGGACGCCTGAGGAGGCCGTCATGAGCCAGTCCGCCGTGTGCCCGCAGGGCCATCGCTGGGAAACGCCGGGGGAAGTAGCAACCCCGGTCTGCCCGGTCTGCGGCAGCGGCGCCACCTTCGCAGGCTGGGCCGGCCCAGCTGCGACGCCGGCCAGCCACCCGGCCACCCTGCCCGCCAACTTGGCCGTGCCGGCCGCGGCGCCCCATTCGACCGTCCCCGCAGAGAACCCCAGCGCAAGCCTTCCGGGGTCGGCGCCGCCCGGCTACGACATCCTGGAGGAGCTGGGCCGGGGCGGCATGGGCGTCGTCTACAAGGCGTATCATTGTCGTCTCAAGCGGGCGGTGGCCCTGAAAATGATCCTGGGCGGCGAATACGCCTCGGTAGGGGCCGTGTACCGCTTCCGCCGGGAGGCCGAGTCGGTCGCGCGGCTCGCACATCCGAACATTGTTCAGATCTACGAAGTAGGTTCGACGGCGTCACACCTGCCGTTCCTGGTCCTGGAGTACGTCGGGGGCGGCAGCCTGGCCGGAAAACTGGCCCGCATCCCGCAGCCGCCCCGACAGGCGGCCGAGACGGTCGCCGTACTGGCGCGGGCAGTCCACTTCGCCCATGAACATGGCGTGCTGCACCGTGACCTGAAGCCGGCCAACGTCCTGCTGGCGGAGGACGGAACGCCGAAGGTCGCCGACTTCGGCCAGGCCCGCATCATGGCGGACGAGGCCGCGCCGGCGCCGGACTCGGCCACGGCCACCGGCGAGGTGCTCGGCACGCCCGCCTACATGGCGCCGGAACAGGCCAGCGGCGTCACACGCGCCCCGACCACGGCCATGGACACCTACGCGCTGGGGGCCATCCTCTACGAGATGCTCACCGGCCGGCCGCCTTTCCTGGCCGAGGGGCCGGTGCAGACGATGCAACGGGTGCTGACG
>DATKHW010000955.1:0-2918 GCA_035546275.1 Gemmataceae bacterium | reverse complement strand
GCGTCGCGTCCACTCGCGCCAACGTCTGGTCCACCGGTCGCACCAAATCCGGGCGCCGTCGCACCTCCACCTGCAAGCCGCCCAGGGCCAGCAACCGATCCAGCACCGTCTGCATCGACACGTTCTGCCCCGAGCCAACGTTGTACGCTTCGCTGGGCCGGCCCTTCTCCATCAGCAGGATGTATGCGGCCACGGTGTCGCGCACATCGGTCAGATCGCGGCGCGATTCCAGGTTGCCGGTTTCCAGCACCGGCGGCATCTCGCCGCGCTCGATGGCCGCCGCCTGGCGAGCGAAGTTGGCGACGGCGAATTGCGGACCTTGACGCGGGCCGACGTGGTTGAAAGGGCGGGCGCGGACGATTTCCAGGCCAGGGTTGACGGCTGTCTGGTAGCTGAGCAAATCGGCGGCGGCCTTGCTGGCGGCATAAGGATTGTTGGGCCGCAGCAGTCGGGTTTCGTCCTGCGCCTCGTCGGCCACGGTTGGCTCGCCGTAGATCAGGCCGCTGCCGACGAAGAGGATGCGCGGCTTGCCGCCCCAACGGGCCGCCGCTTCGTACAGCGAGCGCGTGGCCGTCAGGTTGCCGGACCAGGCGGCGTCCGGCTCATCAGTCGATCGGCCGACCTGGGCGTAACCGGCGAGATGATAAATCTGCTGCGGTTGGATATCACGGAGGATGGCTTCCACGGCGTTGCTGTCGCACAGGTCGCTGGAGCGAAGCAGGACCTTCGGCGCCAGGTGCGCCCACTCATCGGGCCAGACCGCGCGGCGGCAGAGGCCAAACAAATCGCCGCCGCGCGCCGCCAGCGCCTCGGCCAGCCAGCCGCCCGCGAAGCCCGTCGCGCCGGTCACAAGGATACGCATGGCGCCGACCTCACGGATAAAACGGCGGCGGGTAGGCCGGCGCCCGCCGCGCCCGGCGGTAAAACGGCTCCTCGTACCAGTGGCGGGTCCGCTCGCGGTCGGCGATCCACCGCTGGGCCCAGCGGAGGAAAAACAACGGCAGTCCGATGAAGATAGCCGCCAGCACGAGGCACGACAGGGCGACGAACGGCGGGCTGGCGACGAGCCACGCCCACCAAGTCATGGTGACCACCGGCGTCGCGCCCTGCGGCGCGGCCGAATAGAGGTAGTTTCGGGAGTCGATGCCAAGAATCATCCAGGAGAACAGAGCGGCGAAAATGGCCCCAATCAGGTAAATGCCGCACGCCGTGAGATAACCTAAGGTCATCGTTCCGATCAGACTGCGCCACGAGGTCTTTGACCGGGCCGAGCACCAGACGCCAGCCGCTCCCAAGAAGTACATTGCCAGCACCGTTACGGCCAGCCAGATCGCCGTCCAGAGCAGCGCCCCCCAGCCGCCGAGCGCGGAAAGCAGCACAGCCGGGACCGCATAGGCCAGCAAATACCAGTAACACGCCGCGATCACGCCCCACAGTTTGGCGCTAACCAGCTGCTTGGCGCTCAGCGGCGTCAGCAGCACCGCTTCCCACGTCTGCCGTTCGCGCTCGCCGCTGATGCCGCCGGAGCAGCGCACGCCGACGATGAAGCTGGCCGCCAGCATCGCCGTCAGCCCTTGCAGCTGGAAGGCGTTTTCGGCGTCGCTTGGCCGCATGGCGATGATCGCTCCGATGTCCAGGTGCGACAGCGCGGCGACTGCCGCCGCCGGCGTCGCCGATTTCGGCAGGTGACGCCAGAGGATCGACAGCGACGACAGGGTCGTCAGCGCGGCGGTCAGCAGAATGCCCGGCCATAAGGACAGGATGCGCGCCCGCCCTGTCGCCCTTTTGGGAGTGAAAAAAGAGACGAGCGAGTAGGCGAGGAGGAACGCCGGCATAAGGAGTGCCTTGAGGCCCGCCGGCATGAGCCGTTCGACGTAGCGCTCGCGCCAGCGGACGGGATCGTCGCCGATCGCGACGCGCTCGCCCTGATACCAGGCCGGTCTGACGGACGGCGTCTCCAGTTCCCGGATGTAGACCGGCCGCAGCCGCCGCACCGCCACGGCGAGGCACACGCAGCCGATCAGCCCCCAGGCGGCGACCTCGACGCCGAAACGCAGCGACAGCTCGTTCCATGGCAGGGCGGACCACGGCGCCAGCGCCGCCTCCACCGTGTACATCGGATCGAGATAGCGGAGCGGCCCGCCGATCAGCCCGATCAGCAAGCAGCCGACGAGGCTGAGGAAATACAGGACCAGCACTGCATCGCTGGCCTGGCGGCAGAGAACCGAGGCGAGAATTGTTGCGGCGCTCAGGGCGAAAATTAGCGGCAGCAGAACAAGAAAGCCGGCGACGACTGTGGCCGATCCCAGACCGCAGAAACCGGCCATCAGGGCGAACAGCGGCGCCCCGGCCAGCGCCAAAAGAGCGACCTGGGCGACGCGGCCGAACATTTTGCCGAGGATGAGGTGGCGCGTGTCGATGTCGGCGGCCAGCAGGTATTGCAGCGTGCCGCGTCGCTTCTCATCGGCCACGGCCCCGGCCGTGAAGGCCGGGATCGCCAGCAGAAGCATCAGCACCTGGCTGCGCACAAAGCCCGGGAAGAAGAACCGGGAAACCAGACTGTCGTCGCTGCCCTCGACGAACCACTGCCCGACGACGCCGGGGGCCGAGGCTGGGTCGTCGGCGGGCGACGGCGTATCCGGCATGGGGTTGCCCGGGAACGGGCTGTAGATGTTCACGGCCGGGGCGATGGCCCGTTTGTGTTCCGATTGCAGATAGACGAAGCCGAACCAGAGAAAGACGATCTGCAAAACCAGCCAACCGACGTAGATCCAGCGCAGCACGTGCAGACGGCTGCGGCGGCCGCCGAGCAGCAGTTCCTGGTGAATGACGGCGCCGACCATTCGTCCGCAGCCTCCGGGGATAAGTTCCTTCTTCGCTATGGTATCGCAGGAGCGGCGCGGCGTCAGCCCGCCGGT
>DATKHW010000954.1:0-9574 GCA_035546275.1 Gemmataceae bacterium | reverse complement strand
TTATCTGGTTCGATTCGGCCCCAAGCAAACTACGCACGTCTTCACCGACCTGCTCGTGATCGGCGGCGGCATCGCTGGGATGCGGGCGGCGCTGGCCGCGCCGCCGGACATGCCGGTCCTCGTCGTCACCAAGGACAAGGTGCAGCTGAGCAACAGCAGCTACGCCCAGGGCGGCATCGCCGCGGTGCGTTCGCCGGAGGACCGCTTCGAGAACCACATCGAGGACACGCTGACGGCTGGAGCGGGTCTGTGCGATCAAGCCGTGGTCGATCTTGTGGTGCGCGAGGCGCCGAACTGCATCGACGACCTGATCCGTTATGGCGCGCACTTCGACGCCGACATCGGCATGGAAGGCGGACACAGCCACCGCCGCATCGTCCACGCCCTCGGCGACGCCACGGGCTGGGAAGTGATGCGGGTCGTGATCGACCGCGCTCGCAAGGCGCCGAATGTTACCATTTGGGATCGCACATTCACCATTGACCTGCTGACGCACGACGGCCGGTGCGTCGGCGCCCTGGTGCGGCGCGGCCGGCGCGACCATCTGCTGCTGTGGGCCAAGCAGACGATCCTGGCCAGCGGCGGGGCCGGCATGGTCTATCGCGAGACGACCAACCCGCCGGTGGCGACCGGCGACGGCATGGCGGCCGCCTACCGCGCCGGCGCTCAGCTGCGCGACATGGAGTTCATGCAGTTCCATCCGACGGTCCTCTACGTCGCCGGTTCCAGCCGTTATCTCATCAGCGAGGCGGTCCGCGGCGAAGGCGCCTACCTCCGCGACAAAAACGGCGTGCGGTTCATGCTGGACGAGGACCCGCGCGGCGAGCTGGCGACGCGCGACGTGGTGGCGCGGGCCATCGTCCGGCGGATGGAAAAGACGCAGCATCCCAGCGTTTATCTGGATTTATCGCATCTCAATCCGGCCAAGGTGCGGGAACATTTCCCAGGCATCGACAAGGTCTGCCGCGAGTTCGGCCTGGACATCACCACGGACCTGATCCCGGTGCGTCCCGGCGCCCATTACATGGTGGGCGGCGTGACGGTGGACCTGCACGGCCGGACGACGCTGCCGGGCCTCTGGGCGGCCGGCGAGGTCAGCTCCAGCGGCTTGCACGGCGCCAACCGTCTGGCCTCGAACAGCCTGCTGGAAGGGCTGGTGTTCGGCGCGGCGTGCGGCAGGGGCGCGGCTGAGGAAGCGGCGAAGACGCCGGACGTGTTCGCGGCGCCGCCGGTGCAGAGCGAATTCACGCCGGAAAACAGCGGTCCACGGCTCGATGTGGCCGACTTGACCAACGCGTTACGCAGCCTGATGGTGCGCAACATGGGCATCGTCCGCGATCGGGCCGGACTGCTGGAAGCGGAGAAACAGGTGGCGTTTTGGTGCCGTTACGTGCTGCGGCGCGAATTTAAGACGCGGGCAGGCTGGGAATTGCAGAATCTGCTGACCGTTGCCCGGCTGATGATCTGGTCGGCGTTGCAGCGCACCGAATCGCGCGGCGTCCACTACCGGGCCGACTTCCCCCAGCGCGACGACGCGCACTGGTCGCAGCACGTCGTCTGCCCGGCGGAGCTGCCTGACCCGCCCTCGGGCCGCGGGTGAACGGTGCGCGGCGTTACGCCCTGTTGTTCACGGCTTTCACCTTCCTATCCTCTTTTTTAGGCTCGTCCTTGGGGAATACGGCCTCGACGGCCTCCATGCGCGCCTTCAAGGCCGCCAACCGCTTGCTTTGTTCCGGTGTGGCGCTGCCGTCGCGTTCCGCTTGCTCCAGCGTGGTGCAATCGACGAATAGCTCCCGGTACTCACGCTCGATTTCTTGGCGCGAATAGGCTTCCAGTCGCAGCAATTTCAGGGCGGCGTCGTAGATGCGGACCTCGAACCGATCCTCCGCCGGCAAGCTGCGGTCGAAGTGAATTTCCATGACCACCAGGCCGGTCGCCGTCATCTTCTCGCTGTGAAAGCTCAGCTTGTCCACGCCGACCTGATAAGCGTGGCTGATGAGGAATGCATCCAGCATGGCCTGGTGGTCGAAATGATCGATCGGCGTGAGCGCCTTGTTCCAGGCCTCGTCGATCTGCTTCTGGTTCTCGTCATCCAGGCGAACGGGCATCGGCATTTGCATCGGGCCGCAGCCGCACAGCGCTAGCGCGCAGAATCCAACAAGCCATGCAAAGCGTTTCATACGGCGCCTCCACGGAAAGTAGCGTTCTTCGACGTGCCGTATGAATTGATCCCGATGCGAGAGGTTTATTCCCGCCGAAGCGACGGCGCCCCGGAAAAAAAGAGTCCGTCACTTCGTCCGCCACAGGAAGCGCATCCACCCCAGCGGCCCCAGCCACTCGGCCGCCACGCATCGTCCGGGATGCTCCTCCGACAACCGTTGCAGGTCCGTGTGCAGCCGGGCGCCGCTCACCTCGGTCCCCCGATATTCCGCCAGCACTTGCTCGACCGCACCATCCGATTCCCCCGCCAGCAGCACGATTCGCCGCGGCCGCCGCTCCTGCTCCTTGGCGGGCGCCGCTGGCGCAGCGCCGTTGCCGGTGACTCCCATCCGTGCCCCTCCCGGGATGTTCTCCATCGTTCCTGCACACATTCGGCCCGACGGCCCGTTCCGCTGCAACCAAAACATCAATGAACGCGAATCCGTCCCGCGCCGTTTCCGGGACGCCGAGGACGGGTTTTGGTGGCATAATGAATGCAAGGCGGCCGCAGTCGGCGTTTGCATCCGCCGCAGCGGCCGATTATAACGAAAGGCGACGGCGACGGCCCCTACCGCCGGTTCACGCCGTTCCTTTCTTCCGCGGAGGCCGCATGCGCGCTCAGCTGGTGCCGGTCGATGGAGGCGCCCCGATCGATCTGGTCAAGGACCTAGTGGTCGTGGGCCGCCGCGAGGATTGCGACCTGCGCCTCGAACACAAAAGCGTCTCGAAAATCCACTGTGTCCTGGTCAAAACGGACGGCCTGCTGATGCTGCGCGACCTCGGCAGCACCAACGGCACGCGCGTCAACGGCACGCGCGTCCGGCGAGCAGCCTTGCTGCCCAACGACCAGCTGAGTATCGCCAGTTACAAGTTCCGCATTCACCTCGGTCCGGACGCGGCGGCGCCCCTGCCGCCGTCGCTGCACGTCTCGGAGGCGACGCAGCACCTCGACGCCAAGGAGGTGGCGGAGCTGCTGCGCAAAGTCAAAGTCGGCGAGGCGGACGACGACGCTTCCGATTCCGACGAAAGCCCGGCGGTCGAACCGCTGCACCGCAATCAGCTGCCGGACGTGTACGAAGAAGATCGGCCGCCGGGAATGTGACGAGGCGAAGCGACCCGGCGGCTGCGGGCCTGCCGGGTCGTTATGGATGCGGCGGAGTGGAATTGCCCGCTATGGCTTATCCTTGAACGGCGGATCGTTGTCGTCCTGATGGATCGGCGGGTCCACGCGTTTGAACACATCATCTCCGCGCCCAATGACGTCGCTGACGCGCTGGAACGTGTTGTTTGCGCGATCGTTCCCCGCGTCGTTCTGGGGCGTCGGCGAGCCGGACGACTGCACCTTGTCGCTCACGTACTCGAACGTGTTGTGGGCTTTCTCCCCAAGCGAGTTGATGTACCACACGACGACAACGGCCAGGAGGCTCGTCGCCAGAAAGCTGGTGAAGCCGCCCAGGAAAAATGCCAGGATTAGCGGTCCCCAATTGGTGCGGGGCGGCGGCACGCCGTAGACGGCGGCGGGCGGCGGATCGGCAAGGCGGGCGACGGGGATCGATTCATTGGGTTGGAGGTCGGTCATTCCGGCAGGCTCCTCTTCTCGCGGTTTCTGGGTGCAGGCGCATTGGTACGGCGCGCAAGCCTAGCTTTTTCCCTGCGGACAGGCAAACTCCGACGCGCCCAGCTCGCCTAAGGCGACAACCGCTCGATCTTCCACTCCCCCGACGCCGTTCGCGTATAGCACAGCCGATCGTGCAGCCGATTCGGCCGGCCCTGCCAGAATTCGATCGCCTCCGGCCGCAGCCGCAGTCCGCCCCAGAACGGCGGACGCGGAACCTCCCGGCCCTCATATTCGCAGGCCAACTCGGCCGCCCGCCGTTCCAGCGCCGCCCGATCCGCCGCCGGTTCGCTCTGCCGCGACGCCCACGCGCTCAGCCGGCTGCCCACCGGCCGGGTGAACCAGTAGGCGTCCGATTCCGCTTCGGAAAGGCGCTCGACCGCGCCCTCCATGCGCACCTGGCGTTCCAGCTCGGCCCAGTACATCACCAGGGCGGCGTGCGGATTGGCCGCCAGCTCGCGGCCTTTGCGACTCGTGTAATTGGTGTGGAAGACGAAACCGGCCGCGTCGAACGACCGCAGCAGCACGATGCGAGCGGAAGGCCGGCCGTCGGCGCCGACCGTGGCCAGCGTCATGGCATGCGGCTCCCGGAGCTGCGCCGCCAGAGCTTGCAGCATCCACGCGCCGAACTGGCGGATCGGATCGGAATCGACGTCGGCCTCGCTCAGGCCGTCCCGGCTGTATTCCCGGCGGAGATCGGCGATGGTCATGGCGCGTCCTTTCCCCGCGCCGCCCGCCAGGCCCGGATGGCGTCGGCGTCCACCCCGGCGTCCAGGTAGCGCTGGCGTTTCAGCTCCCGCAGGCGGTCGGGCGGCGCCGACCGCAGCAGATGTTTGAGAGTAAGCGGCGGGCCGAAGTGCGTCACCTCGCTTTGCAACACTTCAGCCAGGTAAATCGTCCGGTCGCCCGAATCGAGCCGCGTCTCCACCCGACAGTCCAGCCAGCCGACGGCGCCGCCGAGGATGGGGCTGCCCGTGGCGACGGTGCGCACCTCCAGGCCCTCGAACTTGTCGCCGGTGCGGCCGGATTTCAGGCCGAAGCGCCAGACCCAATCGAGCCGATCCTCGCCCAGCAGGTGCAAGGCGAAAGCGCCGGACGCCTCGACCAAACCCCAGGTGTGATGCTGCTTGGCCAGGCCGACGACCATGCGCGGCAAATCCGGCGCGATGGACGCCTCGCTGACGAACGTGGCGATCAGCCCGCCGCGCCGGCCGTCCGCCTGGGCCGTCAGCAACCAGATTTCGCGGTCCAGCCAGGCGAACAGCGCAGCAGGCGCGGTGTCGTCGGTCACGGAGCGCGTTCTCCAACCATGAGGCGAATCGTCGGCATTTTATCGCAGCAGCGCCGCCTCCGCCATGAGACCGGGGCCGAAGCCGAGCGCGATGCAGGGCCGCGGCGCCCCCGCGGCCCGCAGCCGGTCGAGGATGAAGAGGACCGTCGGCGAGGACATGTTGCCCAGCTCGCGCAGCACCGCCCGCGACGGCTCCAGGGCGCTTCGGGGCAGATTCAACCCCTCTTCGACGGCGTCGAGGATGCGCGGGCCGCCGGGATGGACGGCCCAGGACGCGACGCCGTCCAGCTCGACGCCGTGCCGCGCCAGCCACGCCTCCAGCCACGGCCGCAAGTGGGCGGCGATCAGCCGCGGCACCTGCTTCGACAGCGTCATCTCGAAGCCGTGATCGCCGATGGTCCAGGTCATGGCGTCGGCCGAGTCGGGGATGAGACGCGATCCCGAGGCTTCGACGCGCCACGCCGCCGCGGGCGCCGCCGCCACCGGAGCGCCGACGACGGCCGCCCCCCCGTCGGCGAAGAGAGCGTTGGCGATCACCTTGGCCGCGTCCCAACCGTAGTAATAATGCAGACCGCATAACTCCACGGCGCACAACAGAACGCGGGCGTCCGGCTCGGCGGCGGTGAAGGCGCGGGCCACGCGCAGGCCGTTTAGCGCCCCGTGACATCCCATGTATCCGATATGGACGCGCTGCACGGTCGGCGCCAGGTCCAGCGCCCGGATCAGGGCAAGGTCTACGCCGGGCGCGACGAAGCCGGTGCAGGAGACCGTGATGAGGTGCGTCACGTCGGCGGCTTGGACGCCGGAAGGGCGCAGCGCCGCGGCGGCCGCCTGCACGGCCAGCGGCGGGGCCAGCTCGGCGTAGAGGCGCATGCGCTCGGCGGTGGTCGGGCCGCGGTCGCCCGGCTCGCCGCGCGGCAGGAAGGGGGAACTGGTGCGGCGGGTGCCGTCAATGATGTCGCGCACCACGTCTTCGCCGAGGGCCATGCGTCGGCCGGCGACGCCGGTGCCGGCGTACATCGTGGGCAGCCAGGTGGCTTGTTCCCCGGTGGGGCGGATCAGCGCTTGAGCGACCCGGAGCCCGTCCGCCTGGGTGATAGCGGCGGTCGGCAGCGCGGTCCCAAGACCGAGAATGGCGAGCGTCATAGGATCTGTCCCGATAGGTCGTGGAAGCCGCTCGGCGTGGACCGATTCAACCGCCGGATCACCGGCCCCGCCAGGGCGGGGACGCGGGCCAGGAGACGCACCGCCAGCTCCGTCAGCCAGGGCCGGCGCAGCACTGCGGCCGCCGCCCGACAAAGCCCCTGCCGCCGGCCGACGATGCGGCGATGCAGGTCGGTCCACTGTTGGGCCATCTCCGGCCGCCATTGTTCCGCCGCGCGGGCGGCCAACGGCGCCACGGCGGCGCCCGACGCCAGCGCCCAGGCCATGCCTTCGCCGGTGAACGGTTCGACGTAGCCGGCCGCGTCGCCGACCACGAACAGCCGCTCTCCGGCCACGCCATGCGGTCGACGGGTGAGGGCCGGCGTGCCGCGCCAGGGCAATTCATCCACTCGATGCGGCGCCGGCCAGCCGGCCTCGCGCACCATGGTTTCAGCGGCCCGGCCCAGTCCGCCGGCGCTGCGAACCCAGGCGGCGTCGAATGCGGCGGCCAAATCCAACCGGCCGTCTTCCAGCCGCACCATCCCGGTATAACCGCCGGCGCCGCACGCCATGTAAACCACACCCGGTTGGTAGAAATCCGGCGCCTCCGTCGTCGCCGCCCCCGCTCCGATGCGCGCCCCCGGCGCCGTCTCGGCGGCACGGCCCAGCAGCGAACCGCCCAGACCATCGGCAGCCACTACAATGCGGGCGGGCGCGACGATCCGCCGATCGCCTTGCTGCAACTGCACGGGACGTGCGTCTAGCAATCCCCTTGTCGGATTGCCTTCGGGAAGCATCGCCCGCGTCTCCGGCAGGAAGGCGGCGCCCGCGGCGACGGCCGCCTCGACCAGCGCCGCGTCGAACGCCTCACGGGAAACGGCTGCCCCGCCGGTCAGGGGCACGCAGGCGGATCGGCCGGCCGCCGCCAGCCGCATGTGCGTCAGCGGAACGGCGCCGCACCGCGCCGGCAGCGATCCCAGGCCGATCGCCCGCAGCACCGCCGCGGCCCGGCCGTTGAGGCAGCAGCCGCAGACCTTCCAGCGGGGAAAGGCGGCGCGGTCCACCAGCAGCACGGCTGTGGATCGCCGGGCCAGCTCGCGCGCCGCGGCGGCGCCGGCCGGCCCCGCGCCGACGACGACGGCGCCCCAGGTCCGTGCGGCTGCTTCCGCCAAAGTCGTCGTCGCCGCCAGCGTCACGGTCGGCTCCAGGTCAGGAGGTATCGGAACGGCCAGCGCCATTGCACGGCGGCCCCGTGCAGCCCGGCCCGCTCCGCCAGAGCGCGGGCCTCGGCCATCGTGAACGCGCTCTCGACGGACCGGGGGCCGTCTGTGTGTACTACGTCGGAAGCAGTGAGGAGGCGCACCGCGACATGGGCGAGCGCCAGGCCGAGACTGCTGCGCTCCAGGTCGTTGACCAGCACTCGATGGGCCGCCGTCGCCGCCGCCCAGCGGAGGAAATCAACCGCCTCCTCTTCGCCGAGATGGTGCAGGAAGAGCGAACACATGACCACATCATAATCCGTCAGCGCCGGTCCGCTCAGCACGTCGGCGACGAAAAAACCCACGTCGGCGCCGGCGGCGGCCGCCCGGATGCGGGCGTGCTCCACGGCGAAAGGGCTGCGGTCGCAGCCGTCGATGCGGAAATCGAGGCCGGCCCGGCGGGCGCGGCGCCAGAGCCGCAACGGCACATCGCCGCCGCCGCTGGCCGCATCGAGAATGCGGATGGGCCGGCCGAGGCGGCGGGCCAAGTCGCGCAGCGGCGGCCACAGAATGCCGGCGCTGCCGCTCAAGAAATTGACGCGGGCCAGGCCGCACAGCGCGCCGACGTGCCGCGCCGGTTGCAGATCGGCTTGGTCCATGATTTCCGGCCGGCGCTGCCGGCGGCGCAACGAAAGCATGGCCGGCCTCATCCCAAGGGAATCCCCTGCGTCCTATGTTACGGATTGAACGCCGGCCCATGCGGTCCCAAATCGCCCGGTCCCATTTTTCCCATTCAAAAAGCCGACTATTTGCTTGACAACCAAATCGGACCCGTTACGATAACCTCACGCATCTCGGCGGAGGAGGCGCAGGAGAACCCAGGGACGGGGACCTTTCCCCAGCAATCACGTTTTGAACTCCCTTTCCCGGTGAACTCTCCCAAGCACAGGCCGGTGGATGCTGCGCGCCGGCGGGTTCTTTCCAAACGGAAACCGTGCGCCCCGGTTGAAACAGCGATGGCAGAGCGCTCTGGGGGCGTTTTCCAGTGGAAGGGGCGGCCGCCTCAGCCGGCCGTCTCAGCAACCAACGGAGGGTCGGCATGGATCGCAGGCAGATGATTATCCAGCGCGTCCGGGAAATCTTCGGCGACGGCGTGGACGACCTGCTGCACATCGTGCGGCAGGATCGGCAGGAGATGCGCGGCTGGCAGGAGCCGGCCCATCTGCGGGCGGCGCTGCGGCGGGCCGTCCGGCAGGAAGGAGCGCCGGACGCCGCCAACGAACCGGCTACGACCACGGCCGTCGCCGAGGCTGAGTTCATCCGGGCGGCCGGCGAGCCCGATCCCGGTCAGCAGCGCGAGGCCGTCGGCCGGGTGCTGGAAGCCGGGGCGGCCGGGTTGGAGCGGATCGTGAGCGGCGCGACCGACCTGACGGCCGAGCAGGTGAGCGGTCTGGAAACCATCCTGCTGCTGTACGGCCGGCCGGCCATCCTCATCAGCGGCGGCAACCTGGGCGCCGTGCCGTCGCTGTGGAACCTCCTGGAGGACCAGCGCGAGGACGTGGAGATGGCTCAGCGCGGCGTCGGCCGCATCGAGCTGTTCGGCCATCCTGAATACGACTGGGCGGGCACCGGCTTCCTCGTCAACGACAACGTGCTGATGACGACGCGGCGGATCGCGGAAGTCTTCATCGAGAACCGCGGCGCCGCCTGGCAATTCCGTCCCGGCATCACGACCTGGATGGACTACCGATCCGGCTATCCGAACGTGGCCAACGCCGGCTGCCGCGTTCGCTCCGTGGTCGGCGTCCACGAGCAGTACGACCTGGCGCTGCTGGAAGTGGAAAAACCGCAGATCAACGGCAGCGCCCCGACGCCCCTGGCGCTGGCCGCCGCGCCGCCCTCGCAGTCGATCGGCCGGCCAGTTTACCTGATCGGCTATCCGATCCGCGACGCCCGGCGCAACGAACCGGAAACCATCAGCCGCATCTTCCGCGACGTGTACGGCGTCAAGCGCATCCAGCCCGGCCAGCTGCGCGGCAACTTCGCCTTCCACGAAATCCAGTTCCTGCGGCACGACTGCGCCCCGCTAGGCCAGACCGCCGGCGCTCCCATCCTCGACATGGAGAC
>DATKHW010000953.1:0-8310 GCA_035546275.1 Gemmataceae bacterium | reverse complement strand
GAGGGGTTCCGTCAGCAGTGGAACGCCCGGCAAGTGGACGACGGCACGGAGGCGTTCACCTACGAGATTCAGACGAGCCACGACCGAGGCGGCTTCTGGGCTCGCTCGCGGCCGCGGCCGGCCGGATTGAACGTCCAGCTCTACTTCCAGCCGGCCGACGCGCCGGACAAGAACCAGCGCGAGGCAGTGGTGCGGGTCGGTCTGTTCGGCGATCACGGCTCAAGCCGGGCGACGCTGCTGCCGGCGACGGCGCCGCGCGTCTTTCAGAGCTTGCGGGCCTATCTGCAAGGCAGCACCGAACAGCGGACTCGCGAGCGCTGGCCGTTCACGCAGCACGTCGAAATCTATCCTCTGCTGGCGAATTTGGAGATCGGCAAAGTGCTGGAGGGCTGGGGCCGCGACGTGTCCCTGGGCGGCGTGCGGCTGCTGGTCGCGGAGGAACCGGGCAGCGAGTTCGCCTATCTGCATTTCCACGAAACGCCGGCGACGGCGCCGCTGGCCGTGCTGGGACGCATCGTCCGCCTCCTGCCCCTGGACGACGGCGTCTTTGAGCTGGGGATCACCTTCATGGCGGACGGGCCAGTGTGACGGCAGAACCCGCGTCGGCCACATCATTCGGAAGGAAAAATATTTCACCGCAGAGGCCGCCGAGTGCGCGGAGAGAAGAAAAGAGCAGCGCAGGCGCACGTCGATTCCTTTTGACCTTTCTTTTGTCTTCTCTCTGCGCTCTCTGCGCTCTCTGCGGTGAATTGCTTGCCGCCCTGCTTCATTTCGGCGCCGATTTCACCTCGAACGGCGTCTCGACCGTTTCCGCCTTGGTTTCCGTGCTTATCGGATGGATTTCATCCACTTCGAAGGGCCGGCCGATGCTGTTGCCCGCCAGGTCCTCCAGCCGCTTATCCGCGACCAGCTGATACGTGCCCGCCGTCCACGGCTGCCGCGGCGTGAAGCGCCAGTGCGTCTCGCCGTCTGTCACGGCAATGTCGCCGGCGATTTTTCTCCCGGCTCCGTCCACCACCCAGAGCATGTCCTGAAGCAGGGCGTGGTCCATCGGCTTGGGGAAGGCGACGACCAGCGCCGTTTTGCCGCCGGCGGCCGGCGCTTCCAGCTTCCACGTCTTTGGATCGGGCGGCGATTCGTCGGCGGCCGCGGCGCGGAACGTCTTGCGGAAACCCTCCTTCAGCGGATCGCCGTTGGCGTCTTTCCAGTCGCGGTCGACGACCAGCGTGTAGGTCTTGCCCTGTTCCAGCACGGGGCCGAGGTCCTCGCGCGGCTTGAGGCCGCGCTTGATCCGGCCGGGGTCGATGAGCAGCGTGAAGCGCTTGCCGTCCGGGTCCCACAGCTCTTCGCCCAGCTCCAAGAACGGCTGATCCACCGGTTTGCCGTCCGCATCCAGCAGACGGACGCGCCGGTACGCCTCGCCGCGGCTCATGGGCGAGGTGAAATGGAGATAAAATTTCAACTGGTTTTCGGGCAATTTGTCCGCGGTGGGGTACACTTGTTCGACGAGCGTCGGCGCCGTCGCGGGGCGGGGCAGATAAAGCGATTGAACGACGGGCTTTTGTCCTTTTTGCGCGGCGGGCGGATGCAGCACCGCCTGGTAATGGACGCCGCGAGACAGGGGAAAGCGCGGCGTGAAGCGCAAGGCGCCGTCCACGACGCGATAGTCGCCGAGGACGGCCGGCCGCTGCGTTGGATCGGAGCCGTCGGCCGGATCGACGTAGAGAGCGAACAGAGCGGCCCACTGGTCCGGCTTCCAGTCGGGATGCGCCAGGGCGTCGGCGGGCAAACCGGTCGCATCGATTGCGGCGCCGTCGTCCTTGATTGCCACGGCGGGAACGTCTGCGGCCCGAACGAGAGCGCACGCCGTAATAAAGAGGAGCGCCGATGCGCGGCGATAAAGGATGCGCATGTGCATGGAGCGTACCATGAGGGAAAGCAAACGGAAACCAGCCCGCAGCGCAAGCAAGGGTGGATAGCCCTTGCTTGCGCTGCGGGCTCGTCGCTCTGACAACGCGCTTACGGCAGCTCAATCGTATCCAGCGTCGCCGGCCCGTCGGCCTTCGTGCGGACCAAGATCAGCGCATGCTCCTTGTCGAACACGTCCAGCTGCTCGACGCCTTTGAGGCTCGCGATCGTCTCATACGTCAACCCCGCCGTCGTGTCGATCTTGACGGGCGTGGTGATCGGCGCCGCCGCAGCCACGCCGTCCAGCGACACCTTCATGACGCCGCGGGCGCTGTTGGCCATCAGCAGATAGTCCTTGCCGTCCTTCTGATACACGATCATGTCGAGCGGGCGGTTGTGGGCGCCCAGCTCGGCGATGGTCGCGCCCTTGACCAGCTGGCCGGGCTTGAGGTCGGCCACCGGAATCTTGACCAGCGGCGTGCAGGTGTAGGCCGCCAGCAGGTTCGGCTCCGTGCCGACGTCGAACTCGACGAAGGTCCGCACCGGCGACTTGGTTTCCAGATGGCCGTGCGACCCGTGGAAGATTTCGACGCTCGATCCGGCGTCGGCCGCGTCGAACGGGAAGGCGATGGAGCGCAGGTTGGAGCTGAAATCCTCGTTGGAAAGGCCGGCGATGTACACGCGGTTCTTGACGAAGGCCAGGTGAGTGATCGCGTCCTGACGGCTCTTGCCCTCGGCGACGGGGTTGGGCAAAACCACCTTGGCGAATTTAATATCTTTCAGATCGACTGGGTCGATCTTGCTGGCGCGATCCACGCGGAACAAGAGCGGGGCGGCGTCCGGCCCCTTGCCGCGCGAGGCCGAGACGTAGACGGCGCCGGAGATCGGGTTGACGGCCACGTCGTTGAGCAGGATTTGTTTGGCGTCGATGCCGACCATCGAGGCGATTTTGCCGTCGAGGTCTTCGACCTTGGGCCGGTCGGCGCTCTTGGACGCCGTGCGGTCGCCGGTGTCGAGGGCGAAGACGGCGGCGCCTTGCGAATCGCCGACGAAGAGGACGCCGTCGGGGCCGAAAGCCAGGGCGCCGGCCGATTTGAGGTCGGGCGTGCCCTTTTTGAGGCTGTCGGTGAGGTCGGCGCGGCTTGCGGCGGCGAACAGCAGGCCGGCGGCGAGGGCCGGCACAAGCGAACGGACGAAAGACGAACGCATGGACCCTTCTCCTTGCATCGGGGTCGGGCGGATGAGTAAGGACGACGCCCCTTATCATGCCGCATCCGGCCGCCGATGCAAGCAAGAAGTGCAATGAGGTCTCAACGGGTCTGTATAGTAGTTGACAAGCCGCCCCCCGCAACGGTACGATGGCCGCATCCCACTTGCTAAGGAGGTTCGCCGTGTCCTCCGACGAAGACGTGACCATCTACCTGCGCCAGGCGCGGACGACCAAGGACCCCCAACTGGAAGGGCGCGTCTTCGCGCTGGTGCAGGACCATTTGAAGGTGCTGGCTCGCAGCCTCGTGCGCGGCTTCGACGGCGACCCGACGTTGCAGCCGACGCTGCTCGTCGATGAGGCGTTTTTGCGCCTCATGCGATCGGGCAAGGAGTGGGAGAGCCGATCGACGTTTTTCCGCCTGGCTTACGGCACGATGCGGCGCATTCTCATCACGCATCAGCGCCGCAAACGGCCGCGGCGCCTGGAGACGGACGCGGTGGAGATTCTCGAGGACGACGGGACGACGGCGCCGTCGCGGCCGGTGGAGGACGAGGAATTGCTGGGCTCGATGTCCGGGGCGTTGCAGGATTTTTTGGATCGCGGCGATCCGGATTTGGTGAACACGTTCCTTTTGAGCTTTTTCCACCGGATCGGCAAGGCGGCGGGGCTGCGGGCGGAGGACCTGATCGCGGAATTCACCGGCGATCGGGCGCCGCTGCGCGAGGTGGCCGGGGCGACCGGCCGATCGATCCCGGCGGCATGGCGGCGTCTGGGCAAGGCGCTGGAGTTTCTTCAGGAGGCGCTGCACAAACGGGGCGTGGAGTGACGGAGCGGCAGGGATGGAGGATGCTTCATCCGCGATATTTGTTGTCTCATTATCCGCGGCGTCGCCCGTCTGCTTCAGCCGTTGGTCGGCCCCTGCTGGTCCAAGGGAAAGGGCTTGCGCGGGCTGCTTTTCGATTTCGCTGCCAACGCCTGAAACTTCGGATTGGAGGCGAGCAGCTCATCCATCAAGGCGTCGTCTTCCTGCGGTTCGAGCGGCTGAATGGCCAACAGGCGCTGGTTCGGCATCTCGACGACAACCGTCTCGCCCGACTCAGCGCACTCATTCAGCGTCTTTTCCAGATCCATTTCCAGGCGGCTCAATGGGATGGTCTTGATGGCCATGAAACTCCTCGCCTTCCACAATTAGTTTGTTCCCCGCCTTGCGTCCGACGATCAGGATGACGACTTCCTCTCCTTCGACATTATACAGGGCGCGCAGGTCGCCCGCGCGCAGCTCAAACTCGGCCAGGGGATTGGGTCGCAAGCGCTTGATCGCTTTCGTCGGCGTCGTGGGCTGGTGCTGGAGTCGCGACAGGACGGCCGCTTCCAGGATTCGCCGCAGCCGCGCCGGCAGCGACCGAAACTGCCTCTCGGCGTCCTCGGTGATCGTGATCTTGAACGGCATGGCGCCCACTCAGCCAACATCGCTCGCATCCACCGCCCCGAGCTCCTACGGCGCCTTCGCCGGAGGAAGCGGCGCCCCGTCCTTCTTGATCTCCTCCGCCTTTTTGCGATCCGCCTCCGCCTTGTCGGCCTCGCCGTTCTTCTCGTAAGCGTCGGCCCGGTTCAGATACAGCTGCGCGTCGCTGGGATTGAGATTGATCGCCTCCGTGAAGTCGTCGATGGCCTTCGCGTAGTCCGCCTTGTCGAAGTAAAGGAGGCCGCGCTCGTTGAAATTGCTCGCGTCCTTCGAATTGATCTGGAGCGACGCATTCAGATCGTCCAGGGCCATGTCGTTCTTGCCCTGGGCGCGGTACGTCCAGCCGCGGCCGGCCAGGGCGTCGGCGTTCTGCGGTTCCAGGTCGAGCGCCTGGGTGAAATCCTCCACGGCGGCGTCGTAGTCGGCCTTGCGGAAGCGGCACCAGCCGCGGCCGTCGTAGTCGTTGGCGCTCTTGCCGTCCAGGCCGATCGCGTCGCTGAAATCGTTCAGGGCGGCGTCGTAGTCGGCCTTGCGGTAGCGCTGCCAGGCCCGGCCGTTGAAGGCGACGGCGTTCTTCGGATCCAGCTCGATCGCCTCCGAATACTCCTCGATGGCCCGGTCGCCGTCCCCCTTCTCGACCCAGAGGCCGGCCATGAAAATGTGCGGCTCGGCCAGCTTGGGCGCCAGCCGCGACGCCGCGCGATAGTCGGTCATGGCGCCGTCCCGGTCGCTGCGGTCATGGCGGTACTGGGCGCGGGCGGTCAGGGCATCGGGGTCCTTCGGCGCCGCCTGCACGGCGTCGTTGAGGTCGCTCAGGGCGTCGTCCCACTTCTCCTGCTTGGCGTGGACGGCGGAGCGGCCGATGAAGCCGCCGGACAGGTGCGGAGCGAGGGCGACGGCCCGATTGAAATCGTTCAGGGCGTCGTCTTCGGCGTCGGCGTCGAGGTGGGCGTAGCCCCGGTCGATGTACGGGTCGGGATAAAGCGGGTCGAGACGGATCGCCTCATCGAAGTCGCTCAGGGCGGCGTCCTTGTCCATCTTCAGCGAGTGGACATAGCCGCGACTGCGGCGGGCCACGGCCGACTGCGGATCCAGACCGACCGCCTGTTCGCCGTCCGCCAGGGCGTTATCCAGATCGCCCTTGTCGGCATAGATCTCGCAGCGGTAGGCGTAGGCCAGCGCCGATTGCGGGTTCAGTGCGATCGCCTTGTCGGCGTCCGCCAGGGCGTCGTCGTAGCGGTGGGAATTGTCGTTGGCCTTGGCGCGAAGGGCGTAGGCCTCGGCGTTGTTCGCATTCAGCTCGATCGCCACGCCGAACGACGCCCGGGCCTGGCCCCATTCGCTCAGCGCCAGGTGATCGCGGCCTTGCCGGATCGCGGCGCGGACGGCCTCCGACGCGCCGCCGTCGTTGGGTTTGACCGCCAGCGCCGAAGCAACCGTGAGATGAAAGACGCCCTCCGCCTTCGCGTCGGCGACGCGGGCGGTCGCCTTCGCCCAGGCCTGGACGGGGCCGGCGTTTGGGTCGGCGGTCAGCTCGAACAAGGCGGCGTCCGCATCCGCCGCGCCGGGGAGGCGCCGCATCTGCACGCCGTCGGGCAGCCCCTCCAGCCCGAACTCGATCGGCCGGCTGTGGTCGTCGCGCTGCACGGCCGCCTGAATGGTCGCCGATTTCCCCGGTTCGAGCGTCACCGGGCCGATCGGCGCCAGGTGCAGGACGACGCGCCCTGGCGTCGTGGGAGGGGGCGTCGTATTGGTCTGCGTCGTGGGCGGCGGACCGTCGTCGACCGGCTTGCGGTTCAGCCAGAACGGCGCGACGGCCGCGGCGCCGATCGCGGCGAGCAGAAGACCGGCCAAGATCAAGGCCAGCCAGGGGAGGCGATGCGGCCGCGGGCCGTTCCCGCCCGTCGGAATCTTGCGGACCGCCCGGCGCGGCGTCTCCCCGGACGCGGAGCGCCGGCGGACCGGTTGCAGCTGCGCCGTCCTTTCCGTCGGTTGGGGAGAGGGAGCGGAGCGCCGGTGGGCCGGCGGCGCCGGTTTCGGCGTCTTCACGGGCCGGACGGTATGCACTGTGTTCGCCAGCGCCTCCACGAAATCGCGGCAGCTGGCGAAGCGCTGCTCCGGATCTTTCGCCAGCGCCTTCAGCACGGTCGGCCGCTCTTCCTCCGGCACGCCCGTCAGATCGGGCGTCTCGTAGAGGTGGCCCATCATGATCTGGGCCGGGCCGCCGTTGAAGGGCAGCTGGCCGCCGCGCAACTGGCAGTAGGCGACCGCCAGCGAATACTGATCCGAGTGCGGACTGACGCGGCCCTTGAGGAACTCCGGGGCGGCGTAGGCCGGCGTCATCGAGCCGGTGTTGGAAGCGGTGGTCTGTTCCAGCACCTTGGCCAATCCGAAATCCGCCACCTTGACGCCGCCGCCGACCAGGAGCAGGTTCTGCGGCTTGACGTCGCGGTGCTGCACGCCGATGGCGTGGAGGTGGTCCAGCCCCTTGGCCGCCTCGCGCATGTACTCCCGCAGCTCGGCGAACGGCACGCCCGGCAGCCCCTGACGCCGCGCCTCGCTGAAGCGGTCCATCAGGGTGCGGTCGGCCAGCTCCATGGCGAAGATCAGCATCCCGCTGCGGCGCCAGGAGCCGAACAATCCCAGCAAATGGGGGTGGCGAATATCCTTGACGCGGAGCAGCTCGGCGGAGCGCTGCTCGGCGGCCGCGGCGTCGGCCCCCAGCGCAATGAACTTGAGGGCGACGGCGTAGCCTCCGGGACCCTTGGCTTTCCAGACTTCGCCGTAGCCGCCGCGACCGAGGAACTGGACGAGCTGGTATTCGGGCACGGGGACGGCGCCCGGTTCCAGCCGCAGCGGCCGGGCGTCGCCGGCGTGGGTGGTGTCGGCCTGCGGGCCGACGTTGCGAGTGGCGTCGCCGGCGGCGGGGACGGCGGCGGCGGGCTTGGGCTTGGGGTGCTTCATGGACGGAGTCCCTCGTCAGGGGTCGGCGCCGCGGAGCGCAATCTCACTATCGTACACGATAGGCGGCGGAGGGTCTTGCTTTTTCATTCTGGCGAGCCGGGGGCGTCAGCCCCCGGAGGGAAGGTGCAATCGCTGATACGATCTCCGGGGGCTGACGCCCCCGGCTCGCCTGGCTGATCGTCCGCAATCCAAATGAGAAGCGGTTTGGATTGATTTCGCAGATATCCTAGTGCGGCCCGTACCGCGGCCGCGTCGGGCAACTTTCGCCGAGATCCGCCTCCGCCGCTCCACCAACTTCCATTCGACGGCTTGCCCCAGCGCTGATTCAGCGCACGACTACCATAAGCCTTGAAGTCGCGGATCAGATCCTCCGCATTCGGATCGCCCGGCACGCCGACGACGAGGTGGACGTGGTTGGCCATAACGGCGGCGCCGCACAATAGCCATCGCCGATACGCGGCGGTTTCCCGGAATTGCCCCAGGAGCGCCTCGGCCTGCTCGATTGTTAGATAGATTGGCGGTCCCTTGAGAGCGGCCGCAGCGGCGGCGTGCAGGCGCGGAAGGGGGCCTTCCCAGGCGGTCCCGGGTTGATCGTGTTCGGCGCGCGGCCCGGGTCCGTCGCGCACCGAAGTTACGGAGCCGCGGGGATCGCCGGGCAGCCACGTCCCATAGGTCGTCCAGGTGAGCAGCCAGTAGCGGTCCATGACGCTATCCTCCCGGCGAGCCGGGGGCGCCCGCCCCCGGAGGGAAGGTGCAATTGCTG
>DATKHW010000952.1:0-4839 GCA_035546275.1 Gemmataceae bacterium | reverse complement strand
CCCCTCGCGGGGGAGGGTTGGGGTGGGGGGGCATGGCTTCCGATGCTCCACCCCCCACCCCCGCAAGAGGGGAGGGGAGAGAAGGGGCGAACCGATACCGCCCACTAATCATCTCCAAGGTCGTCTCAAACGCCTGCGGCGACAAATCCCGATAGGGATGCGCCCGCCGCACCAGCGCGTACAGCTCCGGCACGGTCCAGTCGTCCATCGCCGCCAGCGCAACGAGCTGCTGGGCCAGCACGTCCAGGCAGTTGACCGGCGTGCGGATCGCCTCGACCCGGCCGGCGACCATTTCCTTCGCCAGCACCGCCTGCTCCAGCAGATCGCCCGCCGTTTTCGGAATGAGCCGGCCCTTGCTGCGCTGGCCGACCAGGTGGCCGGCCCGACCGACGCGCTGCAGCGCCCGCGCCACATTGCCCGGCGACGCTACCTGGCAGACCAGATCGACCGCGCCCATGTCGATGCCGAGTTCCAGCGACGCCGTCGCTACGACGGCCGGCAGCCGACCCTCCTTCAAAGCCGACTCGACGTCCCGCCGCACTTCCAGCGAAACGCTGCCGTGGTGGGCGCGGGCGATTTCCTCGTCCTCATTGAGAAACGACGTGATCCGCTCCACCGAACGGCGGTCGTTGGCGAAGACGATGGTGGATCGATGCTCGCGGATCAGGTCGCCAAGCTGGCGATAAATGGACGGCCAGACTGAACCCTCCGGCATCGGCCCGAATTGCTCCACCGGACTGACGACGCGCAAATCAAGGTCTTTCCGCAAGCCGGCGTCTACGACACTGACCGGCCGGGGCGTGAACCGCCCTTCGGCATCGGGTTCCGCCCCGCCGAGGAACCGCGCCACCTCGTCGAGCGGCCGCTGCGTCGCCGACAGGCCGATGCGCACAAAACCGCTCGGATTAATCGCTTGCAGCCGTTCCAGCAGCAGCGCCAGGAAGACGCCGCGCTTGTTGGCGCAGAGGGCGTGGATCTCGTCGATGATGCAGTGCGTGACGCCGCGTAGGGTGTCGCGGCCGCGCGAGGTCAGCAGCAAATGCAGCGATTCGGGAGTGGTAATGAGGATGTGCGGCGGTCGGCGGATGAGACGCTGCCGTTCGGCGCTGGGCGTGTCGCCCGTGCGGACGGCGGCTTCCAGTGCAGGCAGTTCATATCCCATGCGCCGGGCCGTTTCGGTGACGCCTTCGAGTGGATGCTGGAGGTTGCGGGCGATGTCGTTGTTGAGCGCCTTGAGCGGCGAGACATAGAGGACGCGGACGCCGTCGGCCGGCCCGGCTTCCTGACGCCAGAGGTGATCGAGGCAGGCGAGGAAAGCGGCCAGCGTCTTGCCGGAGCCGGTCGGCGCCAGAATCAGCGTGTGCTTGGCCGCGGCGATCAGCGGCCAGCCCTGGCGCTGTGGGGCGGTCGGTTCGCCGAGCGCGGTGCGGAACCACTCCCGGACGGGGGGCAGAAACAGGTCGAGGGGATCGTTGGGGTCCATCTCTGCATTTGTACCGGACGGACGGCGGGCGGCGGTAGGTGCGTTGTCGCTTGATTGTATTGCAAACTGCCGTACAATAGCATCGGGAGGTTTCACATGGCGACTTCGAACACGTCGGGACGATCCGGAAGGCCCCGCAAGCCAAGCCCGCTGATGGTCCGCCTGGACGACGCCAGCAAGGCCTATCTGTCCCGCGCAGCGGAGCTGCGGCGGATCAGCGTGAGCGATTATGTTCGCCAGGTGACAGTCGCGCAGGCGCGGCGCGAAGTCCTGGCGGCCGCGGAGCAGACGCTGGCGTTGACCCCCGAGGAGCAGCTCGCGTTTTGGAACGCGCTGAACGACGCGCCCACGCCGACCGATGCTCAGCGGCGACTCGGCGCCATGATGCGAGGCGAGTTGTGAGCGAAGTTCGGTTTCCGGACGGTTATCGACTGGCGCGCCTCGCCCGCACCCATCCGCGCAAGCAGTTCCGCTGCGGCGAGGCCGCCGTGGATGAGTGGCTGGCGTCGCGTGCCCTTCAAAACCAGGAAAAACACCTTTCGGCGACCAAGGTTCTCCTCGACGAGAAGGGGCTGATCGCCGGCTATTACACGCTGGCGACCGGGCAGGTCGATTTTTCCGATTTGCCGTCTGAGGTTACAAAGCGGCTACCGCGGCGTGTGCTGCCGGTTGCCGTGCTCGCCTGGCTGGGCGTCGCCGCCGACCGGCAAGGTCAGGGCCCGGGGGCGCGCCTGCTGGCGCAGGCGCTGCGCGACTGCCACGAGGCCGGCAAGACGTTTGCTTTTGTCGCCGTGATCCTTGATTGTCTCAACGACGCCGCAAAGGCGTTTTACCGCCGCTGGGATTTCGAGGATGTTCCGGGCCATCCCTACTGGCTGTTCCTGAGCAGCAAGCGCCTGAACGCAATGATCGCGGCGGCCTCATGAAGTCGGAGACTGCCCCACCGGGTTCCACTACAATCAAGAGATGACGGCTTCGAGCCGTCCCATTAGCGCGGACGGCGAGCGGCGGGGCTTGTCCCCGCCGGGAATTGAGCGGAAGGAGGCATGGGTGTCCCGCGTGCGATCCACGACGATCCTGGCAGTGCGGCATCGCAACGGCGGCACGGCCGTCGGCGGCGACGGCCAGGTGACGCTCGGCCAAATGGTGATGAAGAGCGACGCCCATAAGGTACGCCGATTGCACGGCGGCAAGGTCGTGGCCGGCTTCGCCGGCGCCGCGGCCGACGCCTTCGCCCTCCTGGAACGGTTCGAGGCCAAGCTCAAGGACTACCAGGGAAACGTGCCGCGGGCCGCCACAGAGCTGGCCAAGGACTGGCGCATGGACCGAATGCTGCGCCGGCTGGAAGCGATGATGGTGGCGGCCGACCACGATAACCTGCTGGTGATCGGCGGCACCGGCGACGTGATCCAGCCGACCGACGGCGTCGCGGCCATCGGCTCCGGCGCACCGTACGCGCTGGCCGCCGCCCGCGCCCTGCTGGCGCACACCGAGCTGACCGCCGCCCAGGTCGTCCGCACCGCCCTGGAAATCGCCGCCGACCTGTGCATCTATACGAACCGGAATATTGAGATTGAGGAACTTTAGACTAGCTGTCAGCTATCGGCTTTCAGCTATCGGCCAGGCGGAAAACGGAGTCGGCAAACGCCACGATAGGCATTCTTGCATGGCTGATAGCTGACAGCTAATAGCTGATAGCTTGGAGGAACGCCGTGGCTGACCTGACGCCGCGCCAGATCGTGTCGGAGCTGGACCGTTACATCGTCGGCCAGGACGCCGCCAAGCGGGCCGTGGCCGTGGCCATCCGCAACCGTTGGCGCCGCCAGCAGCTGCCGCCGGACCTGCGCAAGGACGTCACGCCGAAAAACATCATCATGATCGGGCCGACCGGCGTCGGCAAAACGGAGATCGCCCGCCGGCTGGCCCAGCTTATCGGCGCTCCGTTCCTCAAGGTTGAGGCCACCAAGTACACCGAGGTCGGCTACCACGGCCGCGATGTGGAAAGCATGGTCCGCGACCTGACCGAAATCGCCATCGGCATGATCCGCCAGGAGCAGCGCGGCCGGGTCGAGACGCAGGCCAAGGAGCGCGTTACGGAGCGGCTGCTCGACCTGCTCGTGCCTAAATCGAACAACTGGGACCCGGAAAATCAGGAAGAAAACGATCGCCGTCAGCGCACCCGGGAGAAAATGAAGGCGCGTCTGGAAGCCGGCGAGATGGAGGAGCGGCCGGTCGAGCTGAACATCGAGCAGAAAGCCGTGCCGGTGCAGATTTTTTCGAACCTCGGCATGGAGCAGATGGACGTCGATTTCCAGAGCATGTTCGAGCGCTTCATGCCGAAGCAGGCCCAGAACCGGCAGATCACCCTCAAGGAAGCGCGGCGGGTTCTGCTGGAACAGGAGACGGAAGCGCTCATCGACCGGCAGGTGGTGACCGAAAAGGCGGTCGAGCTGGTCGAGAACCAGGGCATTATCTTCGTTGATGAGCTGGACAAGATTTGCGGCCCCGCCTCCACGCACGGCCCCGACGTGTCGCGCCAGGGGGTCCAGCGCGACCTGCTGCCGGTGGTCGAAGGCACGACGGTCAACACACGCTACGGCCCGGTGCGGACGGACCACGTGCTGTTCATCGCGGCCGGGGCGTTTCACCTGTCCAAGCCCTCGGACCTGATGCCGGAGCTGCAGGGGCGATTTCCGATCCGCGTCGAGCTGACCGATTTGAAGCGCGAGGACTTTCTCCGCATCCTGACGGAGCCGAAGCACGCGCTGACCAAGCAATATTCGGAGCTGCTGGCCACCGAAGGCGTGACGCTGGACTTCACGCAGGACGGGATCGAGGCGCTGGCCGATGTGGCGTTCGAGGTCAACCGCACGACGCAGAACATCGGCGCCCGCCGGCTGCACACGATCCTGGAGCGAGTGGTCGAGGAGGTCAGCTACGACAGCCCCGACGCATCGGCCAAGCGCGTGGTCATCGACGGCGCCTACGTGCGGCGGCGGCTGAGCGATATTGTGCAGAATGAGGATCTGAGCAAGTTCATTTTGTGAGGACGTGGCGGCCGGACGCCGAAGGGAGGGACGCCGATGAAGATGAACCCATTGCGCTGGATGACAGCGGCCGTCATGGCCGCGCTTATGCCAGGCGGTTTGGCAGGCGTTGGCCGCGCCGCGGACCAGGACGCGGCGGCGCCGGAGTTCGCGCAGGTTCCCGGCGACGCGGCGCTGGTGATTTCCGTCCGCTTCGCCGACTTGTGGAACAACGAGGCGCTGCGGTCGGTGCGAGACAAGTGGCTCAAGGACGTTCCCGCCGACGCGGCTAGTTTCAAGGATTTCTGGGGCGTGGATATGGCCGACGTC
>DATKHW010000951.1:0-5211 GCA_035546275.1 Gemmataceae bacterium | reverse complement strand
AGGGGCCGTAGGGGCCGCCCGGCGTCATCTGGTTGAAGAACCCGCCGCCGCCGAACATGGGACCCGGACCATAACTCATAGGATGCGTCTCCCGGTGGAAAAGGAAAGAGGATCGCCGGCTTCCCGGCGTCAGTGCGCAGCGGAGGGGTCGATGCGCCCCGCCCTCCATGCATTTCGTGCATCGGTCGCCGAGACGGCCCAGCGCCGCATCATGCTGATCCGATGCTGGTCGCTCGGATGATCCGACAGGATTTCCGGAGGTTGCTTGCCGTTGGACTGCTCTTCCATCGCTTGCCAAAAGTCAATCGCGTGCTTGGGGTCGTAACGGTCGTCGGCGAAGGCCATGAGGAAGACGCCGATGTGATCGGCTTCTTCTTCCTGGAGCCGGTCGAACTTCAGCTCGCTGAGCTGGCCGAAAATGCCGCCGGGTTGTTCCGATTGCTGCGGCGGCTCATCGGCGTAACGCCGGGCGTGCAGTCCCACGCCCAGCAGGTCCAGCAGCTTCCACTTCTCGCTCTTGGCGCGGTCCAGGCCGGTCGTCGCCTCCGATCCGGTGGCGGCGCTGGATGCTGGGCCGTACATCTGTTCCCGTGCAATGCGCTCGCTGGCGTGGTGCGCCACCGCATGGGCGATCTCATGGCCGAGGACGGTCGCCAGCCAGTCCTCGTTGTTCGCCGTTAGGTCGAGCAGTCCTTTCAGGACGACGACTTTGCCGCCGGGCAAGCAGAAGGCGTTGACCTCCGGATTGTCCAGCACCGCATAAGCCCGATCGTTGAAGTTCCAGGGCGTCCCGTAGGGGTCCGTCTCGCTGAGATTGATCTCATGCTGCAGCGGCACGTTCGTCAGCGCCGCCCGGAAGATCTTGTCGCCGACTTCCTGGACGTGCGCCTTCAGGTGCGCGCCTTCTTCGCCCGGTATCTGCTTTTCTTTGGACAACACTTCCTGGAACGCCTCGTCGCCCAGCGTCACTTCCTGCTGGGCGGACAGGGCGACCTGCTGATTGCGGTGACCCGGACCCTGACCGCCGACGCCATACTGAAAGCCTTCCGGCCCACAGCCGGCCAGGAGGACGGCGCACCAGAGGAACCGCATTCGCCCTACCCGCGTGAGAAAGTCGGCCACGTGCACACCCCTTCGATGCAAGATCGCCGAGGCAAGGTCGCCGCTGATTAAGAGGCTCACAAAAAGGTGGCTGGAACTCTAAAATCACAGTGCCAGCCGCCTTTTTGTGAGTGCCTTTAAGCAATTGGCGTGCCGGGACGCCGCAATGCGAGCGGCCGCTCTGCCGCAAGAAGATAACCGTAGGCGCGGAAGCCGGCGAACCACCAAGGCCACGGCAAACGCCCATTCGGTCGGAGGCTTACCGGCCGCACTTCGCGAATCTGCAATCCCGCACCGGTCAGCAGCCGTACCGCTTCGTTACGCGTGAACAGGTGCAGCGTCAAGCCGGCCACGCCTTGATGGACCGGCATGACGCGGTCGCCGCCCTCGTGTTGCAACATGGTCTGGAGACCATGCCGCAACAGGCGGTCCCACCAATCGCGCAGCAACCAAGCCCGCCCCGGCCCAGTCCACACGTTGAACCAGCGATTATGGACATGAAGCACAAAGCGGCCGCCTGGTTTCAGGATGCGGCAGACGTGTGCGACGACGCGGCGGCGATTTTCCGCTCCCATCACCATGCCGAGCGTGCTGAACAAACAGGCGGCGTAATCGAAACAGCCGTCGCGCAGCCCGTCCAGCTCCGCGATGTTGGCGTGGAGCAGATGGACGCCCGCCGCGGCCGCGTCGGCCTTTTCGCGGGCGGCCGCCAGCATGGCTTCCGAAAGATCGACGCCGAGGACGGGATAGCCGCGCCGCGCCAAGGCGATCAGCAATCGGCCCGTTCCGCATCCGAGATCGAGCAGCCAACCGGGTCGCGGACAATGTTCCTCCACGAAGCGCACGTCCACGTCAGGCAGCGAAGCGCCGAGCAGACCGGCGTCGTAGTTGCAGGCGACGGCCTGATCGTGAAGGTAATCCCACAGGCCGCGGTTGACGCCGGGCGGCATCTGCCAGTCGGCCGGCGGCGTCTCGCGTCGGTTTATAGGGGATGCAGGGGCATCTTGATGGTTGCTCACTGCCGGGCTCCTCCGCCGCCGGCGTTTCCCTTCCGCGGCGCTGCACGCATTTCGCTATACAATGGCCCAGCGCTTCGGGAAACTCCACCGCATCCGCGAACCGGCTTCTCCGTCCTGCAAGACACCTTATCAGGAAAGACCGCATGAACGTCACCTTTTCTCCAACGGCCGACGCCATTCTGGGCCAGCAGCAAACCTTTCGGCAAAATCTGACGGCGGCCCTCGCCGGCCTGCCGGGGAGCTGCTTTATCGACGGCAAGGTCGGCCGATCCCCCGCGGACGACAGCGTGGTCCTGCTGTGCCAGGGCCGCGAGCCGATCACGGTGCAGCATTACGATTTCCGGGACGCAAGCACCGTAAAACGGATCGTTCAGCAGTGGTCGAGTTCCGCGGTAGAATAAGGCGCTGAGCGGCTTGGCATCTGAATCGCCAGTGTGGTATAAGGCATTAGGCCCCAACGCATGTGCGGGCCAAGCCTCAGCGGTTGAAAGCCATTGCGTCGCTTGCTTATGGATGAGCAAGTGGTTGCGAGCGCCAGGACCTTGGCCCCGCCTCCGCGGTGTGAACGAGTTCCGCATGAGCGTCCCCACCCACGTCCAAACGCCGCCGCTGAAATGGCACGGCGGCAAGCACTATCTCGCTCGTCGGATCGTGGGCTTGATGCCCCGCCACATTCACTATGTCGAGCCGTTCTTCGGCGGCGGCGCTGTTCTGCTGGCCCGCGATCCCAACGACCCGTCGTTGTGGCTGCCGCCGCACAAGGGCGTCTCGGAAGTGGCGAACGACATCAACGGCCGACTGGTGAACCTGTGGCGGATCCTGCGCGACGAGGCGTTGTTCCCCCGGTTCGTCCGCCTGGCCCAGGCCGTGCCGCTGGCCCGCGATGAATGGGAAGCGGCCCATGCTCACCAGCCCACAGGCGACGATCCCGTAACCGATGCGCTGGCCTTCTTCGTGGACTGCCGGCTGAGCCGATCCGGCTTGATGAAGGGATTCACCCCCGTCACGCGCAGCCGTACCCGGCGCGGCATGAATGGCAATGTGTCGGAGTGGCTGTCCGCCGTGGACGGATTGCCGGACGTACATGCCCGCCTTCGCCGGGTACTCGTCGAGAACATTCCGGCCGTCGACCTGATCCGCCGCGAGGACGCGCCGGCGACGCTGTTTTACTGCGATCCTCCTTATCTGCATGAAACCCGGAAAGCGACGACGGCCTACGCCTTTGAAATGACCGAAAAGGATCATCAGGAGCTGCTGGACGTACTTTGTCAGTGCAAGGGCAAGGTAATGCTGTCCGGATATCCCTCGGAGTTGTACGATCGCCGCTTGGCGAGCTGGAACCGGCAAACGTTCGATCTGCCCAACCACGCCGCCAACGGCAAGGAGAAGCGGCGCGAGACGGAAGTGGTGTGGTGCAACTTTTGAACGGATTACGAGCCGGAAGCGTGAGCGACGGTTTTACCTCCGTCGCTCACGCTTCCGGCTCGTCGCGCGTCACTTCTTTTTGTTCGTCGGCCGAATCATCACCACGCCGCCGTTGGGACCGGGCACCGAACCTTCCACCAGCACCAGATGATTGTCGGCGTCGATCTTCACGACGCGCAAGTTGCGCATGGTGACGCGCTCGGCGCCCCAGCGGCCGGCCATGCGCTTGCCGCGCTTGGGCCGGCCGGAGCCGCGGTTGCTGGCGTGCGAGCCGACGCTACCCGGCGCCCGGTGGTGTTTCTTGACGCCGTGGCTGGCCGGCAGACCGGCGAAGTTGTGCTGTTTCATCACGCCCGCCGTGCCGCGGCCCTTCGATGTACCGATTACGTCCACCGCCTTCACGTCCGAGAAAACCTCGGACGCCTTCAGCACTGTTCCCACGGCCACGTCGGAGGGTTTTTCCAGGCGGAACTCGCGGACGTGCTTTTGCGGCTCGCAATTGGCCTTGGGCGGCGGCGCCACGCCGGCGGCGATCCTAGCCCGGCGGCGCTTCGATTCCAGCGAGTCGGAAACGTGGCCGCGCTCCGCCCGCGTCGCCTTGGCGCGCTTCTTGTCGAGGAATCCGAGCTGCACGGCGTCGTAGCCGTCGCGCTCCTGATTGCGCACTTGCAAGACCGGACAAGGGCCGATTTGCAGCACCGTGACGGGGGCGATTTTGCCCGCGTCGTCGTAGACTTGCGTCATTCCGACTTTTAGACCCAGCATCCCCAGCGGCATGGCTTCTACCCTTCGCGCGGCAACTGTCTGACCCGGGCGCTACCCGGTGAGCATCATTGCCGGAGTCCCGCGATCAACCCGCGGCCGACGGTCCGCCGCGGGGAAAAGGTTTAAGGTAGCGGGATTCGCGGGCGCCGTCCAGCCGACGACGCGGCTATTTGTCGATCGGCTTGGACGGGGTCGCCGGCTGCTCGATGGACGGCGCGGGCGTCTTCGCCGACTCTTCGCCCGGCACGTGGAAAGCGTCGATCGGCTCCGGCTCCGAGAATCGCGTATACGGCCGATGCCGCACAACGTCGCGGTCCAGCGGCCACGGCACTTCCAGCCCGTTGCTCACGACCTCTTGATCGACCGTCTCCTGGTTCTGCTCGCTGGCCGGCGCGCGCTTCGTGATAAAGATGCGGAGCGTGTCGCCTTTCTGCAAATGGCCTTCGTATTGATACTGGACCAGCAGGACTTGCACCTCGCCTTTGCGGAACATCTTGTCCAGGGTCGGCCGATGCTCGATCACCGTGCCGTCGGGGAATTCGATGTTAATGCGGTACTCGGCGTCGCGGTCCGGAAAGCCCTTTCTCCATTCTCCTTCCAGCGACAGGATGTACACGTGGCGGTCAAGCGGCCGGATTTCCCACAAAGGAAGTTTCGGGTCGCGCAGGGTGATTTGTTGGTCGGCCAAGCAGGTCGAAGCGGCGCTCAGGCAAACGGCCAGCGCCAGGGGAACGGCGGCAAGGGTGCGCATGAGGAAATCTCCGAAATAACTGTCCTTTCATGATGCCAAGCGCAAGCGTGCGATGCAACATCCCCGCTGCCGCCGGTATAGGAAATCCTTTGTGCTTCCGCGGAATAATCGTTAGGTTCGATCCTAAGTGGGGACTGTAGGGTGGGTCGA
>DATKHW010000950.1:0-9010 GCA_035546275.1 Gemmataceae bacterium | reverse complement strand
AAGAATCCTTGATACAGGATGGAACGGCGTCGGCCATGGTTTCTCCGCTGTCATGGCGGCAGCTTGACGAGCGAAAGCCAGAATTCCTCCACGGACCGAACCACCGTTATGAATTGCTTCAAGTCAGCGGGTTTGGTCAGGTAACAGTTCACGTGGTTGTTGTATGCGTCCAGGACGTCCCTTTCGGCCGCTGAGCTGGTCACGACGCAGACGGGGATGCGCTTCAACTCGGCGTCCCGCTTGATCTCCACCAGCACTTCATGACCATTCTTCCGCGGCAGGCTCAGGTCGAGCAGGATAAGACCCGGACGGGGGACGCCAGTGTACTTTCCTTCCTGCCGAAGAAACGCCAGCGCCTCTACCCCGTCCTCCACCACGGATAGGCGGTTGTGCATCTTGCCTTCGTGAAGCGCTTCGCGCATGAGCCGGACGTCGCCTGGGTTATCCTCAACGAGGAGGATTTCGACAGGATGCACGCCGGCCGCGTCATGCATGTCCACTCTCCTCAGGCGCCGGCAGACTGAAGTAGAAAGTGCTGCCGCGGCCCGGCTCCGATTCAGTCCAGATGCGTCCCCCGTGCCATTCGACAACTTTCTTGCAAATGGCGAGGCCGATTCCCGTGCCCGGATGCTCCTTGCGGTTGTGCAACCGCTGAAATACCATGAAGATGCGCTCGGCGTACTGCGGCTCAATTCCGATGCCGTTGTCGCGCACCCAAAAGAGCCATTCGCTGTTTTGGCGCCGCGCCCCCACGTGGACGCGCGGCGGCTCGCCATCCTTGCGAAACTTGACGGCATTGCCGATCAGGTTTTGGAACACTTGCACCAACTGCGATTCCTCCGCCGGCACGGTGGGCAGCGGGTCGGCCGTCACATCCGCGCCGCTTTCCTCAATGGCGCTCCGGAGATTGGCGCAGACGGCGGCGACGACCGCTGAGCAGTCGGTTGCTTTCAGGCCTGGCGTCGTCCGACCTAGGCGGGAATAGGCCAGCAGATCATTGATGAGGCGCTGCATTCGGACCGCCCCATCGACGACATAACCGATGAAGTCGTCGGCGTCGGGGCCCAGCTTGCCGTGGTAGCGACTGGCCAGGAGCTGCGTGAAGCTGCTGACCATGCGCAGCGGCTCTTGCAGGTCATGGGAGGCGACGTAGGCGAACTGTTCCAATTCGGCGTTGGAGCGGGCCAAATCCGCAGCCTGCCGGGCCAGTTCCGCGTTGGCTTTCTCCAGCTCCACGGTTCGCTCCTGCACTCGCGATTCCAATTCCAGGTTTAGGCGCCGCAATACCTCCTCGGCCCGCTTCTTTTCGGTGATATCGTAAGCGACGCCTTGCAGGAACAGGGGCCGGCCGGCCTCATCACGGACCAATTGCGCTTCGCCATGCACCCACACGACCCGGCCGTCGCGGGCCATAAAGCGGTACTCCGACCGGAAGCGCTCGCCAAAGGCGCAGGTGCGGGCGAACTCCTCGTGCCATCGCTGGCGATCGTCGGGGTGCAATTGGGTGTACCAAAGGACGGGGTTTTCGAGCCACTCGCGCTGTGAAAATCCCAGCAGCAGCTCGATCTGGGGGCTGACATACAACTCATTGACGCTGCCGTCGAGCGCGGCCAGGAACGTGACGACGGGCATCTGCTCGATCAGCGTGCGGTAACGGGTCTCGGCCAGACGGAGCTTCGTCTCTATTGGCCGGCGCTCAGCGGCCCAAAGCCCATCTCGCCATGCCTCCGCTTGACCGAACGGCGGCGGACCCTGGGAACCGCAGCCCACGTCCCCGGCCAGGGTCCGCAAGATTTCCGCCGCTTCGTCATAGCTGAGGTCGGACCCCGTGTTGGGTTCGTCCGGCGTGCGTCCAGAATCGCCTGTCATGATCCGAGGTGTTCTCCACCGGCGACATCATGCCCAGCCGTGCGCGGACGGCCGCCGACCCAGGCGACCGCGCAGACTGCTCTTCATCCGCGCAGCGCCTGGAACCGTGCATACGGCCCTTTCCATGCGTCCGGGTTCTTCGGCTCGCAGGACGCAACCTCAAACGACCGCCGCACGATTTCCCGCGCATCTGCCAGCGAACCCAGCACGCCGAGGCCGATCGCCTGCGTTAGCACGTTGCCGATCGCCGTCGCCTCCACCGGCCCAGCCAGCACCGGCCGGTCGCAGGCGTCGGCCGTGAACTGGTTCAATAAGGCGTTCTGGCTGCCGCCGCCGACAATATGGATCGTCTGCAGGCGTTTTCCGGTCAGCCCCTCCAGCCGTTCGAGCACCCAGCGATAGCAAAGCGCCAATCCCTCGAGGGCGCAGCGCACCATTCCACCGGGCGAATTCGGCGCCGGTTGACCCGTCCGCCGGCAATAGTCAGCCAGGGCCGCCGGCATGTTGGCGGGATAAATGAACGAGTCGTCGTTGGGGTTCACCACCGCTGCAAACGCCGGCGCCGCTTCCGCCAACCGCGTCAGATCGTCGTAGCTGTACGCCTTGCCTTCCCGCTCCCACGCCCGGCGGCACTCTTGCACCAGCCACAATCCCATAATGTTTTTCAAGATGCGGATGGTCCCATTGACGCCGCCTTCATTGGTGAAGTTCGCGGCCAGCGTCTCTTGGCCGACGCGCGGCGCCGGCGTTTCCACGCCCATCAGCGACCAAGTGCCCGAGCTGATGTAGGCCCAGGCGTCGCCCTGCGCCGGCACGGCCGCCACCGCCGCCGCCGTGTCATGCGTCGCCGGGGCGACCACGCGGGCCCCCTTCAATCCTGTTTCGTCCACGACAGGCCGATGCAGCGGCCCCAGCACCGTGCCCGGCTGCACAATTTTTCCCTGAAGACGCTCCGGTAAGTCGAAGGATCGCAGCAGGCCGGGCGACCACGACCGCGCCGCCGGGTCGAGCATCTGGCTCGTGCTGGCGTCGGTGTATTCGTTGACCTTTTCCCCGGTCAGGAAATAGTGGAACAAATCGGGCATGAAGAGCAGCGTGTCGGCCGCATCCAGCAGCGGCGAACGGTCCCGTTGCAGCGCCAGCAGCTGGAACAGCGAGTTGAACCGCATAAACTGGATGCCCGTTCTCCGAAACAGCTCCGGCCGCGGCATCCGGGCGAAGGCCGCCTCCATGACGCCTTCGGTGTGCGGGTCGCGGTAGTGGCGCGGGTTGCCCAGCAGCACGCCGCCGCGCCCCACCAGAGCGAAATCGACGCCCCACGTATCCACGCCGACCGAATCCGCCCCGCCATGCTCGGCCGCGCATTTTCGCAGCGACACGATCATGTCGTGATGCAGGCGCAGGACGTCCCAATGCAGAGCGTCCAGCGTCCGGACCGGCTCATTGGCGAAGCGCGTCAGCACTTCCAGGCGCAGACGACTGCCGTCGAAATGGCCCAGTACGGCCCGGCCGCTCTCGGCGCCGAGGTCGAAGGCGAGCAGTTTTGTCATGGAGAGGATCCTCCGGCGACCGGCGCGACGTTAGGCCGCCGGCTGTGCATGACCGGCGAGTTGAGGCAGCGCCCTCCCCCGCCGACAGTTACAACGACCCTAACCTTTTTACAAATTCCGCCGGTCGCAGCGCCTTGTGGCGCTGCCGGATTATCGGCTGCAACTTTCGTGGCCGCAAGCGGTTGAGCGAAAAACAGCAGAGTCCGTCGGAATCGTGGCATGGCGAATGCTCAGTAATCTCACGACCGACCCAAGACGTGGAAGCGGCGGTCGGGCCTCCCGGACGGCTGGCGAATCGTTTCCCCCAACTGTTCGCGCGGGACCGCCATCCGCAAACAGTTGCGAAAGGCCGCGGAGGTTTCCCGGTCCTCCCGATCCAGGGCCGTTTGGAATCCAACGCCGGCCGGGCGCCGATCGCTGCTTCTCTCTTCCTTCTCCTGCCAGGCCCAATTCAACGACCCTTCCGCGAGCCGCCCGACGCCTCGGGCGGCTCTCGTATTTGTTCCGCCGTCAGGGTTCTTGCGTTTTGACTTGCAATGTCTTCTTGATGATGTGCGACGGATCGAACGGCTTGCCGCCGTCTTTGGGGTTGCTCCAGAAGCGATGAACGACGCGATCGCCGATGCTTACGTCCTTGGCCTGGAGCAGCACGCCCGGCGGGAACTCTGCGTCGGACGCAAAGAGAATGTACCGGTCCACTCCCGCCGGCAGCTGCATCGTGAAATACGGCGGCGGGGCGGTGAGCCATTCCTTGGGCCGGTCGGCTGGGTAATGATAGACCTGACCGGCCGCCAGTTTACGCTGCGGCTGGTGAATCACCATGCGACCGTTGATTGAGGCGAAGATCAGCTCGAAATAGACGTCGCGATCGCCCTCGTTTTTGACTTCCAGAGCGAATTTGTCGCCCGGAAGGAACGTATCTGTTTCCTTTTTCGTGTCCCCATTGACAGGCGCCATCGTGACGTGAAGCGACGGCGCCACAAGCGGCGGCTTGTCCGGATCCGGGTATTCGGGCACAGTCAGCCCATCCAGCGGCGGCAGCGCCGGCGCGTCGAGGTTGCCGGCCGGCGGTGGAATCAAGTTCCGCCGCTCGGCGCCGCCGCTGATTAATCCAACCGGCGTTACGGCCGGGCTTGCTGGGGCGGCACTCGTCAGCGGCCCCAGGGGTTCGGGGCGGAACGGCCCATTGTGGATGGCTGCGACGGCGTTTTGAAATCGCGCTGCGTCCGCAGTGATGAACTTGTCCATCGCGTCCTTGCCGGGAAATAATGGTTGCAGCTTGCTTCTCTCGTCCGCAGGAAGTCCGTCGATCGCGCTGCGGGCGGCCTCGGCGAACGATTCCACGCCGTTCTCATGGCAGCGCATGCACGATAGACCGTTGCGGGCGATCCGGTCGGGCGCCTTGGGATCGACGACCCACTCGGCCGGGGCCGAATCGGCCAGGCGCACCAGACGCTTGCCGTTCTTGAGCGCCACGCTTTCCGCTATGTAATATCCGTTGAGTCCGTTGGGCAGCGTGAAAAGCATCAGACCGCCGCGGTCCGCATCCGGCGCGTGCAGCAGACCTTTCATGTCTTTTACCGCCCCCAAGTCGAAAGTCCGCCAGTAGGCGCCCAAACCGCCCGAACCGGGGGCGTCGTCTCGGCGTTCGACGAGCTGCGGCCCGCCGCTCATCACGGAATGAAGCAAGCCCGCCCGCGCCGGCTGGCCCCCCGTTTGGATCTTGTCCTCCAAGCCGTCCTTGGCGGTCAGCCGCCGCGGCAGCCGCAGCAGGTCCTCGTACAGCGGCGGCTGCGTCGCCGTCCTAACGAACCAGTCGCCGCGGAGGTAGAGAATCGGCCGGACTAGACCGGCCTGCTGGAGGTATAGCGCAATCGTTTCCGCATCGCCTTCCAAACGCGTCGGATAGGTCGCATAAGGATATTCCAGCAGCAGCAGATCGAAGAGATCGACCGATTTCAGGTCGCCGCCGTCCGCGACGTTGAACGGCTTGAGGTCCCAGCCCGCGTCGCGCTCATCGAAGCGGAAGATGGTGTTGTTCGGCGGATCGATCGGCACGACCTGGACCGGCTTCGGCTCCCAACTCAGGTGGTTAAGGGTCTTGTCGAGGGCGGCTTTCCACAGGTCTGGGGCTGCGGGGTGCAAGTGGTTGAAGCTGATGTAACGCTGGTATCTAACATCGTCTGGGTGCAGCGTTCGCTGCTTGAGCAGGTCCTGCGCGATCTTGGTCGACACATAGATTTCGCCGGATTCCGGCGGAAAATCTGGAGCGCCGGCCGCGATCCAGTCGCCGATCCTCTGAACATCTTCCGGCGACGGCTTTGGCCGATCGCCCGGCGGCATCGAACCGCAGAGGACCAACTGATACAATTCAGAGCTTAGTGGATCGGCCCTGCCTTTGTTCTCCGGGATTACGTGGCGCTTGCGGAGCGAGCCGAGGTCGCGGATCGCCAGCCCGCCCTTGAGTTGGTCCGGTTTCCCGTCATGACACTCCCAGCAATACCTCTTGAGGACAGCGGCGGCCGGGCCGGCTGCGGCGTCCGTCACAGCCGCGGCGAGGAGAGGCGGGGCGCAGAACAGACCGACGGCCAGGACGGCATATCGCGGCGTCGTCATGCTAGGCGCTCCCGTTCCCGTACGTCGATCGTCTGGCTGACAGCTAATAACTTTCAGCAATTAGCTGTTAGCGGCGGACCCGGATATTGCCAAGACGATTTAGTCACGCGGTTGGTAGTAGCGAACCTCCAGCGCCCACTCCGGCCGCGGAAACGGGGTGAAATCCACGTGCTTGACCTTGCTGGGATGCTCCTTGTCCGGGACAATGATTCCTTTCTTCGCGGCGTTGGACAGCGTGCTGGGAGTCAGCGCATCCTGCAGCGCCTTGAGGCTCTGCGGCGGTTGATCGCCGCCGGGTGTGACGAGGCTGCCGCGGCTGACCGCCTTAACGTCCTGGTTGTGCTTCTCATCGCCGAGAACGAAGGCCTTGTCCCCCTCAGCGTCGGCGGCGCGGAACACCACCAGGCTGAAGACGCCCGCGTCGTCGCCGTAGTTCACGGCCTGGCCCCGCGAGGCCGCCGGCGCCAGCACCTTGAATCCCTTGGCCGTGTCGCCTTCTCCCTGATAGCCGTCGATGGTGATTTCCTCGCCCGGCGACAGAATCCATTTGTAGCAGTCCAGCGGCGGCAACGTCTGCCGGTCGATCGTGCTTTCGCCGTTGATTTTCAGCACCACACCGTAAGTCGTCTTCGGATCGGTGTTGCGCAAGTGAAACGTCACAACGTCATCCTTGTCCGGCGTATCGACGGCGCCTTCGTGAATCGGTATGGGATTGCCCTTGTAGAGAATCTTGAGTTCCACCGGAGAATTGCGGAGGAATTCCGCCCACGCCTCCTCTTGCTTCTTCTCTTCAACCGGCGGCAACGGCGGCGTGCCGGGGATACTCGGAGTCAGATAAGCCACTTTTTCCGCCTGCTCGCTGGCCGAGTCGTCCGGGCCGTCCGGCACCCCCTTCTTGTGGACGAAGCTCACGTCCATTTCCATCAGCATCCGCGGATCGACGGCCACGGTGAACCAATCGCCGATGACGTGGATATCCTTGGGATCCTTGCGATCGAACGCCTGAAGACGGATTTTCACCGTCTTCCAATCCTTGGCGACGACAGCCTCGCCGGTGACGAAGGCGTCGGCCGGCGCCGTATCATCCTCGCCGGGCGCCACCCAGGCGCGCTTGAAGCGCAGCGGCGGCAAATCGGTTGGGAAGAACGCGGCGCGACCTTCCTCCGTGCGGTGGTTCAGGGTCCTGTCGCGCGATTTTTCCACGGCGTCGCTGGCATGGGTCAGGACGCACATCTGCTGGTCGTGGGCGGGGTCGAGGGCCAGCACCAGCGCCACTTCCAAGCGATCGGCCATCATGCGGTTGAGGGCGCCGACGTTGTCGCGCAGCTTGCCGTCGCCGTAATCCGCCAGGAATTTCAGCACCGCTATGTTTTTGTCGTCGCGCTTTTGCAGGTATTGCAGAACCTGCGGCGCCTGCTGTTTCAGCGCCCGGTCGAGGTCGAGAGCCGTGTCGGCCCGCGCCCCCGCAGCCGTCAGCGCCAGCGCCAGCGCGGCCAAAACCGTCGCCGGCGCCCACATTGCTCGGTTCGCCATCTGTCTGCTCCTTATCGCATCGGTTAATGATGTTTGGAGTGGGAGCAAGTTTCCAACTTGCTCGCTTACGGCAAGTTAGAAACTTGCCGCCACAAGCGCCCTCAGTTCGTTTTCTTCGGCGCCTCGTCTCGCGCCACCAGGATATCCTCATTGTTCGGGGCGAACAGGATCGGGACCTGGGCGCCGCCGGCTTCGCCGATCAGCCCCAGCAGCTTGGGCATCTCCTGGCGCACGTCCCGGAACAGGTCCGTGGCGAACAGCTCCTGGGCGCCGTGGTGGTCGGGGTAATGTGCCTTGTCGTCGAGGGCGTCTAGGATCGCCCGCGTGAACAGGCCGTGGCTGAACTTCGGATGCTCGAGCGACGCCTGCTTGCGGTCGCACGCCGCGATGATGATCGGCCCCTGCCCGTTGGGGGCGAAGCCGCGCGCCGGACTGTCCGTCGTTGCGGCCGCGGCGCCGGAGTGGCAGGCGTCGAGCAGCAGCAGCTTGCGGCACGGGACGGCGGCCAGCTTCTCATCGAGCAGCTCGCTCGAAATGCCGGTGTCATACGGTCTAGCGGGGTCGTAGCCGGGCGGGCAGAAAATCAGGACGCTGCGCGGCGCGCCGTTGGGAATCGTGGATTTTTCCTCGCGGAAATCGCCGTGGCCGGACAGAAACAGAATGCACGTGTCGTCCGGCGTCGCTTTCTTGGCCAGCGCATCCAGGGCGTCCAATATGGCCTGGCGCGTCGCCGCCTTGTCCAGCAGCGGCGTCACTTCGTCCGAGGCGTACAGCTTCTGCTCCTTCAGCGTACTCGACAGGTCCTGGGCGTCGCCGGCAGCGAAGTCGAGGTTGTAAAGGACGCCTTTTTTTTCGATCTTTCCCGGCCGCGGACTGCCGTAGTCGTTGACGCCGACGACCAGACCGATCAGACGGGGCGAACTCGGGGCCGCATGGTCGCCGGGGATCAGCGCCTTGGCGTCGCTGCGGCCGCCCAAACGGTTCCAGGTTTGGAAGGTGACAATGTTGTCGCCGCCGCGCAGCTTGTCGCGGGGAATGGTCAGTTGAAGCGTGCGAACGCCCTTGGCGTCTTTCGGCCACTGCTGCATATCGCTCTGCGCCAGCGGCAAGCGATAGTCGTTGATCCACACTTCCGCATCGACGGGCGCCTCATCCACGTGGTCGCCGCGGGCGTATGCGGACAGCGTCGCCCGGACGTCTTTGCCCGGCTGCGCCGGCCCGACGGTCAGCTCGGCGGCCGGCGGCTCCATGTCGTCAAAGTGCAGCGCCACGGGGTTCTTGCCCAAAACGGCGAGCGCCTGGGCGGGATCGCCCGTGTCGAGCAAACTGTTGATGACATCACGGCGGCGGAAATAACGCCGGAACTGCTCCGCCCTGTAAAAATGCGGCGTCGTTTTGCCGTCCGGCGAATTGACGTGCCAACCGACGCTGTAATCCCCTTT
>DATKHW010000949.1:0-4558 GCA_035546275.1 Gemmataceae bacterium | reverse complement strand
GCGCTACCCGCGGCCGCTGGAGCGCGACCTGGAGCTGTGCGAGGCGTCCGGCGTGGACCTCGTTTTCACGCCGGACGCGGCGACGATTTACCCGCCCGGCTTCCGCACATTCGTGGAGGTACAGGAACTCTCCGACGTTCTGGAAGGGGCGTCGCGCCCCGGCCACTTCCGCGGCGTGGCGACGGTGGTCCTGAAGCTGCTTAACCTCGTGCGACCGGACCGCGTCTTTTTTGGACAAAAAGACGCGCAACAGGTAGTTATCATCCAGCGGATGGTGCGCGATCTGAACTTGCCCCTGCAGGTGGTCGTGCTGCCCACGGTGCGCGAGCTGGACGGGCTGGCGCTCAGTTCGCGCAACCGCTACCTCGACGCGGAGCAGCGGCGCGAGGCCGTGGCGCTGAACGAGGCGCTGGCGGAGGCGGAGGCAATGGTTCGGGCGGGGGAACGCGATCCCGCCGTGGTCGAGCGGGCGATGGCGGGTCGAATCGGGCGGGCGCGGGGGGCGGCGCTGGACTACGCCGCCGCGGTGGACGCCGAGGCGTTAAAGCCGACGGCGCCGATGAAGGGCGCGATCCTGCTGGCGCTGGCGGTGCGCTTCGGCACGACGCGGCTGATTGATAATCGCCTCGTGACCTGTTAACTCAAACCATCGGAATCTTCACGGAGAGACTCGGATGAAAAAGCTCTTGGCGGCCGCTCTTGCCGGCCTGGCGTGCTTGACGGCGACGGCCGGACAGGCGTTCGGCCTGGTGATTTTTCTGGCGCCGACGCCGATCCCGCAACGCGTGGCCCAGTCCGACGCCGTGGTGGTGGGCAAAGTGACGGGCTTCGGCGACAAGCTCATTTCCGCCGCGAACCCCAACGGCGGCGAAGCGAAGGTCGATTACCAGATCGCCATTGTCCAGGTCGGCGACGCGCTCCAGGGCGCCAAGGACGCCAAGGAGGTCAAGGTCGGCTTCATCCCGCCGTCGGCGCCGGCCCCCGGAACAGTCATCCGGCCGATCCGGCGCCCGCAATTCAGCCTCACCTTGGATCAAGAAGGTTGTCTGTTCCTGGTGAAGCATCCAACCGAGGATTTTTACATCGTCTCGAACGCCAACGATTTCATCAGCAAAAAGGACAACGCCGACTACGATAAGAGCCTGGACGAGGTCAAGCACAGCGTTCAGCTGCTGGCCGACGCGACGGCGAGCCTCAAAGGCAAGAACAACGACGACCGCTTCCTTACCGCCGCCATGCTGGTCGCCCGTTATCGTTTTTCTCGGTTCGGCCAAACCAAGACGGAGCTGATCGACGCCGAAGAGAGCAAGCAGATTCTTCTGGCCCTGGCCGACGCCGACTGGACCGTGAAGCCGGCGCCGCCCGGCCCCGCCGGCCTTCGCGGAATGCAAACGATGAACCCACAGAACATCTTCTATCGGTTGGGTCTGACGCCGCAGGACGGCTGGACGCAGCCGACCGACGCCAAGGACGTTCCGGGCGCGGCCAAGCAATGGCTACAGGACAACGCCGCCAAATACCGCATCCAGCGTTTCGTCGCCGACAAGAAAGATGATAAATAGGAGTCGCAAAAGGAAACCAAAGGAGAGACGGAGATGGGCCATCGCTCTCTGACGCCGGACGCCGTCGAGCGCTACGTCAGCGAGGTCGTCACGAAGGAGACGCCGGTTCAGCGGCGGCTGCGGGAGGAGACGGCGAAGCTGCCGTTGGCGCGGATGCAGATCGGCCCGGACCAGGCGGCGCTGATGGCGCTCTTGATTCGGCTGCTCGGGGCGCGGCGGGCGCTGGAGATCGGCGTCTTCACCGGCTACAGCGGCCTGGCCGTGGCGTCGGCGCTGCCGGACGACGGCAAGCTGATCGCCTGCGACGTGAGCGAGGAATGGACGCGCATCGCCCGCCGCTACTGGCAGGAAGCCGGCGTGGCCGGCAAGATCGACTTGCGGCTCGGCCCGGCCCTGGAGACGCTGGCGGCGCTGCAGCGCGAGGGCGCCGCCGAGTCCTTCGATTTCGCCTTTATCGACGCCGATAAGGAGAACAACGACCGCTATTACGAGGCCTGTCTGCGGCTCGTGCGGCCGGGCGGGTTAATCGCGGTGGACAACACGATCTGGCACGGCCAGGTCGCCGACCCCGCCGTGAAAGACGCCGAGACGGAAGCCATTCGGGCGCTCAATCTGAAGATGCGCGATGATAGCCGCGTAGATGCGGTGCTGCTGACGGTAGGCGACGGCGTGATGCTGGCGCGCAAGAAGGAGACGGCCGTCCGCTGACCCGCCGGCGTCGGTCCTCCGGCGACGGGGCCGTTATGGGCTCAGCTGTTCCTGCGCCCGCCGCCAGTGTTCCTTGTCGCGTCCGTGCGGGCGCCCCTCTTGTTCCCAAAGGAAGTAGGCCGCCCGCGCGATTTCCTCCTCCGAAGGTACGCACACCCGCGGCCTCTGCTGCTTGAGGACTTCCTGCAACCAACGGCGATCCTCTTCAGACAGCGGCGTGGACGGATCGCGCGTATAGTCGATCTGCGATGCGAAGCCGCCCTGGTCGTAGCAGCGCGTGAAAGCGGTGTGCAGGTCGCAGACCAGGTCGCGGTCGTCGGAAGCCAGCGCCAGGCGGAAGCGCGGCAGCCGCTTTTGCAGCGTGGCCGTGTAGATTTCGTAGCGCTCGGCCTGCGTCGAGCGCGTGGTGGTGACGGCGTAGTCCCAGTCGGGCAGGCCGTCGCGCGAGTATTCCAAGGTCGGCTGGCCCTGCAACACCAGGTCGATTTCGACGATGCTGGCGCCGGCGTTCTTGGCTTCTCGGCGCTGATCGAGGAAGGCGGCGCGGCCGGAAGCCGTCGTCTTGTTGGCGGGGCTGACCACGTCCACCAGCGTCAGCAGCTTGCCGTCGCTGCGCTGGCGAATCTCGAGGAAATCCTCCTGGCGTTCCTCCTGCGGCGCTTCGGGGCTTGGCTCGACCCGATAACGGCGCTGACCGATGCGGGCGCGGTAGCGGTCCGCCAGGCCAGGCAGCAGGATCTGGTAGAGGCACATCACGAGCTGATGATGGAACGCCGGCCACAGGGCCGCATCTTCGAGATAGGGGTCCATTCCCGGGAAGGGACTTGGCATGAATTAGCTCCTGAGTGAAGCATCGCAGTTGCGCTCCGGCGTTTTATCTTCGCAGCGAAGCAATGGCGGCCGACCACCCGCGTAATCAACGGCCGACAGCGTCCCGCTCTGCGAGGCGCTCAAGAGCCGCCTTCGCTTCCTGCGTGCGGCTTGCCTCGTCTGGTCCCTCCGACCACTCCCGCAGCAACCGATGGGCGTCGGGTGAGGCGATCTGTTCCAGCACGGCCGTGGCCCGCAGCGCCAGCAGCAAGTCAGTGGAGGGTGATTGCTTTTCCAGTTTTCCTAGCAGGGATTGCACGCGATGCTGCACTTCCGCCGACGGCGAGCCGTCCAGCGCCTTACGCAGTGCCTTCTCCACCCGCGGCCCTTCCTTTTCAAGCAATTGAGAGGCCTTTTCGCGGACATCGTAATCGTCGATGTCCAGGTCGGCCATCATGCGACTGACTGCTTTGGAAGCGGCCGCCATACCGACTGGCACGTGTTCTCGCAGGAACGGCAGACTTGTTTCCGGCTTCGAGGTCATTTGATCGGCGGCCCGGTAAGCGGCGGCGGCGTCCTGACCCGACAAGTCCGAGAAAAGCTGCTCCTGCTCTATGCGCTCGCCTTTTTCTGTCCTCGACAGGTCCGATAAGTCCCATATAAGAACTGTGGCGTCGCCGCAGCTGGAAGCCAGGGTCCTTCTATCGGGGGCGAACGTCAGGAGGTCCACTTGGGCCGAGCACGGAAACGTGCGAACCGCTTCACCGGACCGGGCGTCCCACAGGTGCACGGCCTCATCCTCGCGTCCAGACGCCAATAGCCGCCCGTCCGGCCCAAACACGGGCGGATTGATGCAAACCGGCGCCTTGCGGCGGAAGACTTCTGGGCCGGACGCGACCTCCAGAACAACGAACTCCGCTTTCGCACAAGCGGCGACGAGCTTGCCATCGGGGGATAGCACTGTTCCAAAAACAAACCGCCAACCCGAGCAAAAGAGCCGGAACGGCGGCCATTTTCATAGTTTCCGGGCGCCGCAACGCGGCATGGAGCGCCGACGCCGATTTCCGCGGCCTACCGCTCCTTCTCAAACGGCACGCCGAACACCTGCGTGTAATAGTATTCGCCCTTGTCGCTGCGCGCCACGCCGATGCCGATGTCCGTGAAGGCCGGCTCCAGGATGTGGTCGCGGTGGGCCTTGGAATCCATCCAACCCTTCATGATCTCCGCCAGGGAGGCGCCGTCGCTCCAGCCGATGTTCTCGCCGCACTTGCGGAAGTCGTAGTGGACGTCGTCGAGCCGCTGTTCGACGCCCTTGCCGTCCAGGACGTGTTTCATTTCGCCTTTCTTCGCCATGTTGGCCGAGTGGGCGCGGGCGGCCTGGAACAGCAGCGGATTGGCCGTCAGCGGCGGCAGCTTTTCCTTGGCCCGCTCGGCGTTGGTTAGGTCCAGCAGCGCCTTCTCGTCGTCGGACAATTTCA
>DATKHW010000948.1:0-10347 GCA_035546275.1 Gemmataceae bacterium | reverse complement strand
CACATACCTGACGGCAAGGGCCGCGATCAGTCCAGGGGCCGCTCCCAACCTCGGATCGGCGCAGGGTTTCGCCGGACGGTTGGCCGGATGTCATCTTATGCATTTTCGGCCGGAAACCGAAACCGTCGCGCGAGGCATTCCAGCCGCTCGTCGGCCGGCTCGCGTGGCGATCCCACGAAATGTCGTCGGCTGCCACGAAATGCCGTGGGGCCGGTGTGAGGGGCGGCCGCGGGACCGTGTCGGCCTTTCCGGCGGGCGTCTGGTCAAGAGTCTGTCATTGTAGGCACTTGCGATCGCAATCGGGAGAGGTTCCGGGACATGGCACGGGGTTAGCGATTGCCCTACCGTCCCGAGCCGCGACGGCAACCTGACGCGCAAAGAAGGAGCGAGCAAACATGGCAACCGGCAATTACACACACGACGCGGCATCGGCCGCCAAAGTGGAACACGAACAGACCTCTGCCAAGGAGAAGATCTCGCTGAGTTCCCGGGTGGAGACAGCCGGCCGCGCGCTGGCCCGTTACGGCCTGGTGGTCGTGGTGGGGTGGATCGGCCTCATGAAGTTCACGGCGTACGAGGCCGAAGGGATCCGGCTGTACGTCACCAACAGCCCGTTGATGAGCTGGGTCTACGGGCCCCTGAGCGTCCGGGCCTTCTCCGCCGTGCTTGGCGTCATCGAGGTCGCCGTCGCGCTGCTCATCGCAGCGCGCCCGTTCTCGCCCCGGGCTTCCGGACTCGGCAGCGCCCTGGCGGTCGCCATGTTCCTCACGACCCTGAGCTTCCTGGCGACGACGCCGGGCGTCTGGGAGCCGAGCCTCGGCGGCTTCCCCGCCCTCTCGGGGAAACCGGGGCAGTTCCTCATCAAGGACCTGGCCCTGCTAGGCATTTCGCTCTGGTCGCTCGGCGAGGCCTGGCAGGCGAGCGGGCGGGCCGCGGTGTAAGCCCTTGACGACGAAACGGAGCGTCCTCATGAACACCGAACACGTTCAAAACCTGATCATCGGCAGCGGGGTCGCGGGCAAGATCCTCGCCTGGACCCTGGCGAGCCAGGGGCAGAAGACCGTGGTCGTGGAACGGTCGATGGTCGGCGGCGCCTGCCCGAACGTGGCCTGCCTGCCCAGCAAGAACGTCATCTACAGCGCCAAGGCCGTCTCGCTCGTCCACCCCACCAGGGGCCTCGGCGTCGTGACTGGGTGGGTGCGCGCGGACATGGCCGGCGTCGCCCGCCGCAAATGGCGGATGGTCAATGAACTGGTGGAAATGCACCTCGCCAAGTTCAGGGCCAGCGGCGCGGAGTTGGTTATGGGCGAGGCGCGGTTCACGGAACCGAAAACCGTGCACGTGACCCTGAACGCCGGTGGCACGCGGTCGCTGCGGGGCGAGCGCGTCTTCATCAACGTTGGCACCCGCGCCAGCATCCCCGACGTGCCCGGCCTCGCCGCGGCCGGGCCGATGACGCACGTCGAAGCCCTGAACCTGGAACGCCTGCCCGAGCGCCTCGTCGTCCTCGGCGGCGGCTACGTCGGCCTGGAATTCGCGCAAGCGATGCGGCGGTTCGGGAGCCGCGTCACGATCGTCCAGCACGGTCCGCGACTCCTCAAGGGGGCAGACCCGGACGTGGCGGACGCGCTGCTGGGGCTGATGAAAGATGAGGGCATCGAGGTCTTGTTGCGAGCGGAGGTGCTGAACGTGACAGGCCGTTCCGGCACGGGCGTCGCCCTGCGCGTGCGCTCGGAGGGGAAGGAGGGAACGCTTGAGGCCTCCGACATCCTGGCGGCGGCCGGCCGGACGCCCAACACCGACCGGCTGGACGCGGCCAGGGCGGGCGTCGAACTGGATTCGCGCGGCTACATCCGCGTCAACGACCGACTTCAGACCAGCGCCTCGGACGTCTGGGCGACGGGCGAGTGCGCCGGCAGCCCGCGGTTCACACACGTGGGCGAGGACGATTGCCGCATCGTCCTTAACAACCTGGCAGGCGGCAGCCGGACCACGCGCGGCCGGCTCATCCCGTACTGCCTGTTCACCGACCCGGAACTTGCCCACGTCGGCCTGACGGAGTCCGAAGCCCAGGCCCAGGGCGTGCCGTACCGCATCGCCCGAATGCCGATGGCGATGGTCTTCCGGGCCCACACGCTGTCGGAGACGCGCGGGTTCGTCAAGGCATTGGTCGGCGCCGACGACCGCCTCCTGGGCTTCACCGCGTTCGGCGCGGAGGCGAGCGAGATGATGGCAGTCGCCCAGACGGCGATGGTCGGCTGCATCCCCTACACGGTTCTGCGCGACACGATCTGGACCCACCCGACCGCGGCCGAAGGGCTGCTCGGCCTGTTCGCAACTCCTCCGTCGGCGCCCGGGCCAATCCAGTCTGTTTCCAGCGGGAGCGTAAGTGCTTCCCGTGAGCCGGGCCCGGTCCCGGCGACAGCGAAGGAGTAGACCGTGAACTCTCTCATCAAGAAGCTGGACTCTCTCCTCGTGAAACCGGCGACATGGCGTCTCTTCAGGAGCGACTTCGACTACCATCTGGTTCGCGCAACCATGGTGTTCATCTTCCTGATGTTTGGATACCAGAAATGGTTCCAGTACGAGGCCGACGCCCTGGTTCCTTTCATCCGCAACGGGCCGCTGATTTTCTGGATGTACCCCGTCTTCGGCGTCCGGGGGGCGAGCTGGTTCCTGGGCGTTTCGGAATGGCTGTTCGGCGCCCTGATGTTCCTGGGGTTTTGGAACAAGAAACTCGGCATCCTCGGGGACCTCGGCGCCCTTTTCTCCATGATCGCAACCGTCACTATCATCCCCTTCATGCCGGACGGTTGGGCCGCGTCGGCCGGCGGGTTCCCGGCGATGACCGGCAACGTTGCCTTCCTGATGAAGGACGTGGTTCTTCTCGCCGCGTCGTTCAATTTGCTCAAGCAGGATCTGGTGCGAGCGGTGCTTCCCGCGGCCGAACGGCATGGGCGCCAGGAGGTGGGCGACCGCCGCGCGCAGGCCGCGGGCGAGGTCGCAGCCAACGAGAGATAGATGACGCCTGCCAGCAGGATCCGGTTGTGCCCGCACCCGTCATCGTCGTCGCCGGCGTGAGTCGAACGAGGCGGGTGGAAAGATGGTCGTCGTCCACGACTGACACTCCCCTGCGAATCAAGGATAAACCAGATGTCGAAATCAGTCGCTCTCGTTACGGGGGCAAGTCAGGGCATCGGTCAAGCGTCGGCCATCCGTCTCGCCCGCGATTTCCCGGCGCTCGTCCTGGTCGCGCGGAACCGTGCCCATCTGGAGCAGACGGCCGAAGCGGTGCGGGCCGCTGGCGCGGAAGCGTTAGTCATCGACGTCGATCTGGCCCAGCCCTCCGCCGCCCGGACGGTGGTCGATGAAACCTTGCAGGCCTTTGGCCGAATCGACGCGCTGCTCAATATCGCCGGTGCGGTCCCGCAGATCGACCTGTTCGAGATGACGGACGAGCAGTGGGAGGCCGGCCTGGCGCTCAAGCTGCACGGGGCGCGCCGCCTCACCATCGCCGCCTGGCCGGCGCTGAAGCAGGCGAAGGGCTCGGTGGTGCTGATGTCCGGCAATTCGGCGGTCTTCCCGAAGGCGCCCTACGCGGCGGTCGGCACGATCAACGCGGCGATCATCGCGCTGGCCAAGGCCTTCTCCGATCGGGGAATCGAGGACGGCGTCCAGGTAAACAGCGTGCTGCCGGGACCGGTCATGACCGGCCGCCGCCGCTCCTATCTGGAGCATTGGGCCCCGCTCCACGAGATGACGGTCGAGGAGGCCACCGTCAGGTTCCCCAAGGAGGCCGGCATCGCCCGCTATGGCAAGCCCGAGGAAATCGCCGAGCTGATGGCGTTTCTGGCGTCGCCGGGCGCCCGCTGGATGACGGGTTCGACGCTGCGGATGGACGGTGGGGAGGTGAAGTCGATCTAACGGAAGCCGGCTGGGTGCTCCTCGATGGAAGGAGGCTGCGGTGTCTTTGAATGACGTGAGCGTCGTGCTCGTCCACGGCGCCTGGGCCGACGGATCAAGCTGGGCGAAGGTGATCGCGCCACTCGCGGCTGACGGCATCCGGGTGGTCGCGGCGCCGTTGCCACTAACAGCGTTCCGCGATGATGTGGCGGCGCTCGATCGAACGCTTGAGCGCGTGACGGGGCCGATCGTTCTCGTCGGCCACGCCTATGCCGGCGCCGTCATCGCGGCGACGCGCGACGAGAAGGTGAAGGGGCTCGCCTACGTGGCCGCCCTGGCTCCGGACGAGGGCGAGACCGTCGCGGACGTCTTCTATCGCAGCGAGCCGCACCCGCAAGCGCCCAAGCTGGTTCCCGACAAGCATGGATTGATCTATCTGCCCGTGTCAGCCTTCGCCGCCACCTTCGCCCAAAATGCCGCCGCGGGGGAGTTGGCCGTGCTGGCGGCGGTTCAGCGGCCGATCGCGCCGGCCTGCATCACCGTCGCCCTCGATCGACCGCTGTGGAAGGACCGTCCGACCTGGTTCCTCGTGGCCGAGGAGGATCGCATGATCATCCACGAAAATCAGCGCTTCATGGCCCAGCGGATGAAGGCCCGGGTGCGCGCGCATCCCGTCGATCACGCGCCGATGGTGACCGCGCCTTCCGTCGTCGTGGACGTCATCCGCGAGGCGATTGCCGAGGTCGTCGCAGGCTGAAGTACGCCTTTCGGAAAGGAAAATCACCATGACCACCGTCAGATATCGAACTGCCGACGTGGACGGCCTCCGCATCTTCTATCGCGAGGCCGGCGCGGCCGGCGCCCCGAAGCTGCTGTTGCTCCACGGTTTCCCGAGCGCCGGCCACATGTTCCGGGACCTCATCCCGCTCCTGGCCGACCGCTTTCACATCGTCGCTCCCGATTTGCCGGGCTTCGGAAAGTCCGACATGCCGGGCCGCGGCTATTCCTTCGAGCGGATCGCGGAGACGATTGATCGTTTCACGGAGGTGGTGAGCTTCGATCGCTACGCCGTCTATGTCTTCGATTACGGCGCGCCGACCGGATTTCGGATCGCCGTGAGACACCCAGACCGGATCACGGCGATCATCTCCCAGAACGGCAACGCCTACGAGGAAGGTCTGAGCGACGGCTGGAACCCGATCCGGGCTTACTGGCAAGACGCGTCACAGGCCAACCGCGAGGCGCTGCGCACGTTCCTGGCGCCCGAGACGACCCTCTGGCAATACACGCACGGCGTCCCCGACCCGACGGCGGTATCTCCGGACGGATACTCCCTCGACAATTTCTACCTGGGCCGGCCCGGCGCGGCCGACCTGCAACTCGCCCTGTTTGGGGACTACAAGAGCAACGTCGCTCTCTACTCGACCTTCCAGAAGTATTTCCGGACCCACAAGCCGCCCTTGCTGGTGGTGTGGGGCAAGAACGACCCGTTCTTCCTGCCGCAAGGGGCCGAGGCGTTTCAGCGCGACATCCCGGACGCGGTCGTGCGCTTCTTTGACACCGGGCATTTCGCGCTGGAGACGCACGCCGCAGAGATTGCAGCGGCCATGCGCGAATTCCTTCCGCGCTGAGTCGGCAACCGGGCGGCTACCGCGGCATCGCGTGGGTGTGCCGCCAATCACTTGGATCGCAGAATCCTGTGCTCCTCGCCTCTAACGCCATCTCCGTAGCATTTCGCGGCGCGAGTTCCCGGTTCGTCGGTTGAAACGGCGGCCTGTTGACGCGGTGATCGCCCGCGGAGCGCGGGCCGACGAACAGGAGCCTTGATCGAGTATTCACATGCTGGCCGCCGTTTCCTCTGGTATCATGTGGACTACCGTGCTGTTGGAAGAGATACAGCGCAAGTAGCGTGGCCTCAATGGCCTGCTCTTGACGAATCTGCACGCAATGGACGCCAGAACTAGTGGCAGACCGTGACGCAAGTTATTTTCAAATAAGGAATTATACCGATGACCGCATGGCTCGACCCACACATCCACATGATCTCCCGCGTCACGGACGACTACCAACGCATGGCCCTATCCGGCTGCGCCGCCGTCAGCGAGCCCGCCTTCTGGGCCGGGTTCGACCGCGGCTCCGCCGAGGGGTTCCGCGACTACTTCCGCCATCTCACGGAGGTCGAGCCGAAGCGCGCCGCCCAGTTCGGAATCCGCCACTACGGCTGGCTCTGCATCAACGCCAAGGAGGCCGAGAACGTCGCGCTGTCCCGCGACGTCATCGCCCTCCTCCCCGAGTACCTCGACAAGCCGAACGTCCTCGGAATCGGCGAAATCGGCCTCAACAAGAACACGCGCAACGAGGCGACCGTCTTTCAGGAGCACGTCGATCTTGCCATGCGCACCGACGAGCTGATCCTCATCCATACGCCGCACCTGGAGGACAAGTATAAAGGGACAAGGATGATCCTCGATATGCTCAAAAACGACCGCCGCGTCAAGCCGGAGCGCGTCTGCATCGACCACGTGGAGGAACACACGGTTCGGTTCGCCCTGGACGGCGGCTTCTGGTGCGGTATGACGCTGTATCCGACGACGAAATGCACGCCGGCGCGGGCGGTCGACATCGTCGAGATGGTCGGCGCCGAGCGAATCATGGTCAATTCCGCGGGCGATTGGGGCGTCTCCGATCCGCTGGCCGTGCCGCAATTCATGCTGGAAATGCGACGACGCGGACATGCGGAAGACGTGATCCGTAAGGTGGTGCACGAGAATCCGCTGGCGTTCTGGCGGCAGTGTGCGCGATGGCAGGAGTGGCCGGGGGAGGTGAAGGAGACGACCAACGGGGCGGTGCGGGCGAAAGCCGTGCAGCGCGTGTAGATGCGTCGATCATCAACCTGTAGGGTGGGTCGCAAGACCCACCGCGAGGGCAGGAACCCAACGGTGGGTCTTGCGACCCACCCTACGAGGGCAGCCCGAACAACCCCCGCGCATTCCGCGTCGTCCGCTCCGCCAGCGCCTCAGGCGACAGAGCGTGCAACCCCGCCAAACACGCCGCTGTATGCGCCACGTTCGCCGGCTCGTTCCGCTTGCCCCGCAGGGGGACCGGCGATAAATACGGACAATCCGTCTCCACCAACACCTTGTCCAACGGCTGCTTCGCCGCAACCTCGCGCAACGCTTGAGCATTCTTATAAGTGAGCATACCCGCAAATGACAGGTACAATCCCATCGCCCGGCACGCCTCCGCCGTCGCTTCGTCGCCGACGAAGGAGTGCATCACGCCCTGGATCAGGCCGTTCTTGTCGAACTCCACCCGCAGCATCCGCAGCACGTCGGCGTCAGCCTCGCGGCAATGAATTACTACGGGCTTGTTCAGACGACGGCCCAGCTCCAGGTGACGACCAAAATAATCTTCTTGGAGCGGAAAAGGCGTGTCATTCCAGTGGCGGTCCAAGCCCGTCTCGCCGATCCCGACCACTTCCTTCCGCGCGGCCAGGACCACGACCGCGTCCCAGTCGCCGGGCCCGGCCTGGGCGGCGTTGTTCGGATGGACGCCGGCCGTGGCGAAGACGTAGGGATGATTTGACGCCAGGGAAATGCAGGCGGCGCTGTCCGTCGCCGTCGTCGCCACGGCTACGATCTGGACCACGCCGGCGCCGCGGGCGCGATCCAGCACGGCCGGCAAATCGTCGGCGAACTGCTCGGCGTCCAGGTGGGCGTGGGTGTCAATGAGGGCGGCCACGTCAGACCTTCATCGGCTCGCCGCGGGAAACCTTCAGCCCTTCCAGCTCGGACAGGTGCAGCCGCTTCACCGCCACCAGCTTTTCCAGCTCCGCTTTGGCGTCGGCGTCGGTCACGGACGCCGCGTCGCGCTCCAGGTCGGCGACGGCGCGGCGCTGGTCGGCGACCAGCCGCGGCAGCAGATGCCCCAGGGCCAGGAAGTTGATCGTTGTGAAGCCGACCGGAAATGTGCTGGAGAACGAAGGCGAAACATGGCGGCGGAAGAGGAACCGGCCGAGCGACGCCGTCTCCGCCCCGTCCTCGGCCTCGATCTCGCGCAGCCGCTGCAGGGTGGCCCCGCCCGCGGCGTCGGCCCACGGATACGCCTCCCCGACGTAGCGCAGCATCGACAGGCTCTCGCGCTGAAACGCCTGCTGCAACACGGTCTGGGTGCGGACGTCCATCGCCATCCGTTCTCCTATCTGCGACCGGGGATGTCAGGCGTCGTGGGCGACGGGTTGCTCGTGCGCACGTTCGGCGGCTGCGGGAGGAACCGATCCACGCCGGCCCGGCTCACGTCCGCCAGCGGGCCCCACATGACGCCCAGCACGATCACCGCCGCCGCCATGATCCCCGCGAACGCCGTCGCCCCGGCGCGCTCCGGCAGCCGGGCTGGCTCCTGGCCCTCCAAATCCTCGGCCCGGCCCTCGATAATCATCACGCGCATGACTTTCAGATAATACACCGCGCTAAAGACGGTGTTCACGCCGCCGACCGCCAGCAGGGCCAGCAGCGTGAAGCCCAGGCCGCGCTCGCCGCTGTTCCACCAGTACAACCCGGCCGACCACAGCGATGAGAAGATCTGAAACTTGGCTGTGAAACCGACCAGCGGCGGCATTCCCAGCAGGCTCAGCAGGAAGAACGACAGCGTCACCACCATCCACGGCGAACGCCGCACCAGGCCGCGCATCCGATCGAGGTCCTCGCTGCCAGTCTCCCGCCGCAGAAAAGCGACGACGGCGAAGGCGCCGAGGTTCATGAACAGGTAAGCGATCAAGTAGAACAGCACCGCCTGGACGCCGACCACCGCCTGGTCGCCGGGCAGGTACAGCCGCGGCGTGGTCAGGGCGCACAGGCCCATCATCATGTAACCGGCGTGGGCGATGGTGGAATAGGCCAGGAGGCGCTTGAGGTTGTTCTGCAAGTAGGCGGCCAGGTTGCCGAACGTCGCCGTGACGCCGGCGAAGACGGCCAGGGCTGGCAGGAAATAATGGACGACCGCCATCCAGTTCTCGGCGCCGATCCACTGCCCATCGACGCCGGTGAAGATCAAAACGATACGGGCCAGGAGAGCGACGGCCGCCGCCTTGGAAGCGACCGACAGGAACCCGGCTACCTCCGCCGAGGCGCCTTCGAACACGTCGGGGCACCAGAAATGGAACGGCACCGCCGCCAGCTTGAAGCCGACGCCGATGAGGAGGAACAGCGTCCCCAGGATCAGCACGGGGTCGAACGTGTTGGCGTTGAGACAGCGGACGTAGGCGGCGGCCACTTCGGGCAGGTAGCCGGTGCCGAACTTGCCGGCCAGCAGGCTGATGCCGTAGAGCATGACGCCCGCGGCGCCGCCGCCATAGACCACGTACTTGAGAGCGGCCTCGCTGCTCTGCCGCCGGCCCTTGAGGAAGCCAGCGAGCGCATAGCTCGGCAAGCTGGCCATTTCGACGGCGATGAAAACCATCAGCAAATGGTTCGCCGACGCCATGAGCATCATGCCCAGCGTGGCGCCGAGCAGCAGCGTATGGAAATCGGGCGAGTCCTCGCGATCCGGGATGCCGGTGGTCAGCGTCAGCCAGACCATGAGGGCCGCGAAACCCAGCAGCAAGCAGCGGAGGAAAACGGTCATGCGGTCATAGACGAGCAAGCCGTTGAAAATGCCCAGCTGCTCCCGTACCGTGGCGGGTTGGTCGAAGCCGGAATAACCGCCCCACTGGCAGACGGCGATCGCCAGCGCACCCAGGGCTATCACAAGAGCGACCGGGCCGACGTGCATCCGGCCGATGAGGCGCAGCAGCAGCAGCACCACAATGCCGGCGCACACGACCAGCTCCGGCAGGAACTTCGGCCAGCTGCTCATTAAGACGTCGGATAATTGGAGCGTGCTCGGCAGCATGAATCGTCTCGCGGTCGGGGGTTTATTTGAGCTTGGCCAGCACGTCAATCAACCCCGTGACGCTCGGTTCCAGCCAGCTCAGCAGCAGCGGCGGTGCGATCCCCAGCAGCACGGCGAACACCAGCAGCGGCACGGCGGCGACCACCTCGCGCAGGTCCATGTCCTTGTAGTTCTTGTACGCCGGGTTCTGACCCATGAAGACTCTTTGAATCGTCCACAGGATATATGCCGCGGTCAGCACCACCGTGGCCGCCGCCAGCGCGGAGAACGTGATGCCGACCCACTGGCCGTATCCCGGAGGCGCGAAGTTCCACGCCGACAGCACCACCATGAACTCGCCGACGAAGCCGCACATGCCCGGCAAGCCCATCGCCGCGAAGAAGATCACGGCGCTGATGCCGCCATAAAGCGGCATCGGCTCATACAGGCCGCGGAAATTGTCGAGGTTGCGATGGTGGGCGCGGTCGTAGATGACGCCGACCAAGAAGAACATGCCGGCCGACGTGATGCCGTGGGCGATCATCTGGAACACGGCGCCGTTCATGCCCCACGCCC
>DATKHW010000947.1:0-4653 GCA_035546275.1 Gemmataceae bacterium | reverse complement strand
GGTCAGCGACTGAAGCTGTACCTGATCGCGTACGGCGTCTATCGGTTCCTGACGGAGTACATTCGGCCGGAGCCGCGCTGGTGGCCGGGGCTGACGTTCTACCAGTGGGCGGCGCTGGGGTTGACCGTGGGGCTGCTGGTGCAGTGGCGGCTCGACCGGCGGGTCGCCTCTTGCCCCGAATGGGCGGCGGTGAACAGCCAGCGGTGAAACTCCGCCTATTCCATGCCAGGGACGTGCTTTGGCGTTGCTTTATCTTGCCCCTCGTGGTGAACATGCGTACAATGAAATCGGGAGGGGCGGAGTCATGAACAACGAAGCGATCGCCTGCAAGCTGCACGAATACGCCGACTATTTGGAGGGCGAAGAGGCCAACATCCACCGCGTCCGCGCCTATCGGCGCGCGGCGCAGACGATCCGCGAGCTGCAGCGCCCGGCGTCCGAGATTTTGGAGGAGAAGGGCCGCGCGGGCATCGACGAATTGCCGGGCGTCGGCGCCAGCCTGGCGTACACCATCGAGGGGCTGATCCGCACAGGTGAATTCCGCACCTTGCGTCCCGCCGGCGGCCACATCGACCCGGAACGTCTGCTGACGAGCCTGCCGGGCGTGGGGCCGCAGCTGGCGCGGATGCTGCACGAACGGCTTGGCGTCTCCACGCTGGAGCAGTTGGAGCGGGCGGCCCACGAGGGCCGATTGGCGCAGGCCGGCGTCGGGCCGAAGCGGCTGCGCGGTCTGATCGACGCTCTGGCCGGGCGCCTGGCGCGATCGCGGCTGCCGGAGCCGGTCGGGGGCGAGCCGCCCATCGACGACCTATTGGCCGTGGACGCCGAGTACCGCCGACAGTCCGATCGGGATACGCTTCCCACCATCACGCCGCGACGCTTCAACGCGGACAATGAGCCGTGGTTGCCGCTTTACATTGCGGATCGGGGCGGCTGGCGGTTTCGCGCCCTTTTCTCCAACACCGCCCTGGCCCATCGACTCAACCGGACGCGCGACTGGGTGGTGGTTTCGTTCCACGACGGCTTCACGTCCGGGCAGCGCACGGTGGTGACGGAGACGGTCGGCGACCTGCGCGGCCGTCGGGTCGTGCGCGGGCGGGAGCGGGAGTGCCGGGCCTACTACTCCGCCCAGCCGGAACTGGCCCTCGCACAGCCGGAATGAGGCCATCTCGCGCAAAGGCGCAACCGGCTCTTTGCGGCTTTGCGTAAGATTCTCTTTGTTGTAAGACGCCGGCGGCGGCGGTTGCTATGACATCGCCAGGGGACTTTTCGACCCCGGAGCCGTCGCGTCATGTTTCGACAAATCCGCTCGTTTCTGGACCTGATCCGCTTTAGCCACACGCTCTTCGCGCTGCCGTTCGCTTTGACGGGAGCTGTGCTGGCGTGGAAGCGGGCTGGGTTTCAATGGGTCCAGCTTGTCGGCATCCTGCTGTGCATGGTCTTCGCCCGCAGTGCGGCCATGGCTTTTAACCGCCTCGCCGATCGCCGCATCGACGCCGCCAATCCGCGCACGGCCGGACGTCATTTGCCGGCCGGCCGACTCGGTCCCACCGCCGTCTGGCTGTTCGCCGCCGTTTGCGCCGTCGGCTTTATCGCATCCACGTTGCTGTTCCTGGCGGCCTCTCCCCCGAATCATTGGCCCTTTTACCTCTCCGTCCCAGTCCTGATATTCCTCTGCGCCTATTCGTTGACGAAACGCTTCACGGCCCTGTCGCACTTCTGGCTTGGCGCCGCGCTGATGTTGGCGCCGATCGCGGCTTGGATCGCCGTCCTCGGCGACGCGGCGTGGCCGACGCTGTTCATCCCGCTGCTGCTTGGCGGCGCTGTGCTATTCTGGGTGGCGGGCTTCGACATCCTCTACGCCTGCCAGGACGTGGAATTCGACCGCAGGGCCCGTCTGCACAGCGTCCCCGCCGCGATCGGCGTGCGCGCCAGTTTGCGGCTGGCCGCGGCCTGTCATGCCGTCATGCTGGCGCTGCTCGCCGCCCTCTTTTTTGTGGACTCCTCCGACCTGGGATGGATCTATCTCGTCGGCCTGGCGGCGGTCACGGTGCTCCTCGTCTATGAACACTGGATCGTGCGGCCGGAGGACCTGAGTCGCGTCAATCAGGCGTTCTTTCAGGTCAACGGCGTCATCAGCGTCGGTTTATTTGTGGTCGTGCTGGTGCAGGTGGCCGTCGGCGTCTGAATCGGGAGGGCCGCGATGGACGCAGTCGTCATCGGCGCCGGCCCCAACGGCCTGACGGCCGCCGCGACGCTGGCCCGGCGCGGCTGGAAGGTGCTGCTGCTTGAGGCGCAGAATCGGCCGGGCGGCGCCTGCTGGTCGGCGGAGCTGACGCTGCCCGGCTACCTGCATGACGTGGGCGCCGCCTTCTTTCCCTTCGCCGAGGATAGCCCTGCCTTCCGCGAGCTGGACCTGGCAGCCGTCGGCCTTCGCTGGGTCAACGCCCTCCATGAGAGCTGTCATCCAGCCCCCGACGGCTCCAGCGTGGCCATTTCCGTCGATCCGGAAAAGTCGGCCATCTCTTTCGGCGCAGACGGCCCAGCATGGCGGCGCCTGGCTCTGTGGCGGCGCGCGATGGGCGATCGATTGGCGGCGGCCCTGCTCGGGCCGCTGCCCGGATTCGGCGCCGCCCTGCGTCTGGGGCCGTATCATCTAGCATGGCTGATGCGCGAAGGGTTGTCCTCTACGGCGAGTTTTTCCCTCCGTCATTTTCGCACCGAGGCCGCGCGTCGCGTTGTGCCCGCTCTGGCGCTGCACGTCGATCTGGGGCCGGACGACTGGGCCGGCGCTGGCCTGGGCCTGGTGCTGGCGCTCTTGGCGTCGGATCCTGGTTTTCGCATCCCCGTGGGCGGCGCCCGTTCGATCACGCGCGCGCTGATCCGGCGGTTGGAGGAGGCCGGCGGCGCGGTCCGACTGAACGCCCGCGCGGAGCGCATCGTGGTCCGCGCCGGACGGGCCGTTGCGGTGCGGACGCAAAACGGCGAGGAGATCCCGGTGCGCAGGGCCGTGCTGGCTGACGTCGGACCTCCGGCGCTGGTCCACCGGCTCTTGGCGGGTTGCCCGGACGCCGCGGGTCTGCGCCGGCGGCTGCGCCGTTTCTGCTACGGTTGGGGCACGTTCAAGATGGACTGGGCGCTGTCCGGCCCCGTTCCATGGGCTTCGCCGGAGGCCCGCGAATCGGCCGTGGTTCACGCCGGCGACAGCCTCGCCGACCTTCGACTCTTTACGCGGCAGGTCCGAGCCGGCCGCTTGCCGGATAATGCCTATCTAGTAATTGGTCAGCAGTCCTTGGCCGATGCGAGCCGCGCGCCCGCCGGCTGCCACACTTTGTGGGCATATTCGCGGGTTCCTTCCGTCGTGGAAGGCGGCTGGGCGGCCCAGCGCGAAGCGTTCGCCGATCGGATTGAGCGGCGGCTGGAACGGTTGGCGCCTGGTTTCCGCGGCCTGATCCAGGCACGGGCGATCTTCTCGCCGACCGACCTCCAGGCGATGGACGAAAACCTGGTGGGCGGCGACATCGGCGGCGGCAGCGCCCACATCCACCAGCAGCTCTTTCTGCGTCCGGCTTTTCCCTATTTCCGCTATCGCATGTCGGTGCAAGGCCTGTACTTGGCGTCCGCGTCGGCCCATCCGGGCGCCGGCGTGCATGGCGCCTGCGGGTACAATGCGGCCCTTGCGGCGCTGGCGGATCACCCCGGCTGAACAGAAGGGGAGAAAGGGAGAAAGGGAAATAGGGAGAAGCGGCGCCACGTGTCGTTTCATCCCCTCTCCCTATCTCCCCTTCTCCCATTCTCCTGCTCTCCTTCACGACGCCGCTCCCTCATCCCCCAGGATGGCAGCCGCGCGGTTGGCGTCGGCTATGGTGTCAAACGACACGTACCCGATGAACTTGTCGCCGATCACCGCCATCGTCATGCCCTGGAAGCTAAGGCCGGCCAGCGACCATTGCTGCGTCACGCGGTGGGCCAATCCGGCCTGGTTGTCGCCCTCCACCCGCAGCACGACCGGATCGTTCGTTTCCGCCAAGCCGGCCGACCGCGCCGCCCGCACCTGCAACGGCCCCGTCACTGGGGCCACGTAAAGGACGCCGGTGCCCGGCTTGTCCGCCTGGCGCCGCGTGTAGATGAATTCCAGGTTGGCGCCGGCCTGGGCCATCATCGACAGCTTGGCCGCCACGCCGCCGGCCTGGTCGGCCACTTCACCGGACCAGACATGCACTCGGTCGAGTTTGAAGCCCATGATTGTCTTCCTCTGGGACGTGATGGGTGGATGGCCGGATTATATCGCGGCGGACGGCCGTTGCGAAACAAGAACCGGGAATTCTGCGCCGCGCCAGTTGGGTTTGACTGGAATCCGGAGGAACTTACAATTACAGATAAGGCTTGGCCAGGGACGGCGAAGCCCACGGAAACAAAGAGAGGTGTGTCATGTGGTCGCCTGGACCCGAGCACCCCTTGCGCCGACTGTTCGCCGGACTCACCGAACAAACCTTTCTTTCGACGCTGGGGTTGGCCGATCCCCCCCTGATCGATTACCTGTCCGGAATGCTCTCCCGCTTCCTCCATATCGACGCCGTTTTCCGGCTTCGCAACGCGGCCGGACGCAGGCTGGAGGAGGTGGCCGAAATGATGATCGAGGCCGAGGCGATG
>DATKHW010000946.1:0-2095 GCA_035546275.1 Gemmataceae bacterium | reverse complement strand
TCGCCCGGCTCCGCGATCGGGCCGCCGTGGCACAGCACCAGCACGGCGGGATTGACCGCCTTGGCCGCGTCGTGGAGGGCCTGAACGCGCTCGACGGCCTGGTCCAGCGTCAGAGCGCTCTTTGCCCCGATGGTTCCCTTCGTCGTCAGGCCCATGTGCGGGATCAGCACATCGGCGCCGGCCTGGGTCATCGCCCGCGCCTCGTCCTCGGTGAAGACGTAGGGGCAGGTCAAGAGGCCCAGCTCATGGGCGGCCGCGATCATTTGCACCTCCTTGTCGAATCCCATTCCGGTCCCTTCGAGGCCCTGGCGGAATGTGCCGTCGATCAGGCCGACGGTGGGGAAATTCTGCACGCCGCTGAAACCGGCCGCCTGAACCTCGCGCAGGAAGTTCCGCATGATCCGGAACGGGTCCGTGCCGCAGACGCCGGCCAGGACCGGCGTGTTCGGCGCCACCGGCAGCACTTCGCGGGCCATGTCGAGGACGATCTGGTTGGCGTCGCCGTAGGGCATCATGCCGCTGAGGCTGCCGCGGCCGGCCATGCGAAAGCGACCGGAATTGTAGATGATAAGGAGATCGGCGCCCCCCGCTTCGGCGCACTTGGCCGACAGGCCGACGCCAGCCCCGCCGCCGAGGATGGGCCGGCCGGCCGCGACCTGGGCGTGGAGGCGCGCGAGACATTGCTCACGGGTGAAGCTCATGGCGGTTTCTCCACGGATGGGGGCAGGATGGTGGGGACAGAATACGAAACCGCTGGACGGATCGCCAGGCGCCGTCGCGTCCCATCGGGTCTTGGCGATCGGCGTCTCAATGTCCTCGTTCCCAGGTTCTGCCTGGGAACGCACTGCCCGACAGGCTCTGCCTGCCGACCGCACAAGACGCGAGGCGGAGCCTCGCAAGCAGCTCGTTCCCAGGCAGAGCCTGGGAACGAGAATAATTCAACTTGACTTTCATTTTATTCATATCAATAATATGAAAGCCTGACTGAAGAAAATGGAACAGGGGCCGGGAGGGCGATGGCCATGAACGAGCCGATACGGCCGCCGGCCTGGCTGGCGGCGCTAGACGAGGAAGACATCCTGTTCCTCCGCCGATTCCTGACCTGTTCGGGATCGCTGAAGGACCTTGCGGCGGAGTACGGCGTCTCCTACCCGACGGTGCGGTCCCGGCTCGACCGCCTGATCGCCAAGGTGCGGGCCGCCGAGGATCCGCGGAGCGCCGACCCGCTGGAACGGAAATTGCGCGTGCTGGTGGCCGACGGCCGCGTGGCGCCGTCCACGGCGAAAGAGCTGCTCGCTGCCCACCGCGCCTCGTTGGTGGAAAGGGGGAACGCATGAGCGGACCGTGGTACGACGAGAATTTGTACAGCTGGATTCCAGGAACGGCGCTCGGCGTCCTGGGCGGCTTGTGGGGTTCCCTGGTGGGAATGCTTGCGCCCCGCGGCCGAGCGCGCGGCTTCGTCCTTGTCTTCACCTGGGCGCTGTTGGTCGTCAGCGCCCTTTTGCTGGTGCTGGGGCTGGTCGCCCTGTTTTCCGGCCAACCCTACGGCGTCTGGTACGGTCTGGGCCTGGCCGGATTGATCGGGCTGGTGGTCGTCGGGGCCAATACGTTCACCGTGTACTGGGTGTACCGTGCAGCCGAGGAACGCAAATTGGCGGCGCGCGACTTGACGGAGTCGGCAGGCATAGGCGGAGGACCGCAAGGCCCTTCGATTCCCTAGCCGGGAAGCCGCGGGGCAGCGCTCATCCAATCGCCTTTTCGGCGACGAACAGGCCGTAGCGCATCGCCCCGCTGCGATAGGCGTCCAATAGCGTCGAGAAGTGATCGAGGAAGCGCCGCATCGACTGGCCGGCCAGGACCGCGAGCCAGCCGACGCGGCTTCGGCGAACGCGGTCGAGACAGACCTCCCAGGTGCGCGAAACGCGCGCCGTCAAGTCCTCAAAGGTGTGGACGCGCAAACCCGCGGCGGTCATCCAGCCGCGGTAATCGCCCGCTGTGCCGAGCGAAGGGCACAGGAAGTTTTCGCAGACGGCGGCGGCGAGGCCGGCGGGATCGGGGCCGGCGCCGGCCAGCCAGGCGCACAGGGCGATCCGAC
>DATKHW010000945.1:0-9959 GCA_035546275.1 Gemmataceae bacterium | reverse complement strand
TCTCCGCCGAGTCGTCGATCAGGACCAGCGATGGAATGGACATGGGCGGGCACAAATCAGGACAGGCCAGGGCCGTTTACGGCATAGGCGTCAACGTCGGCGTCTTGTCGCGGACTCCGGGCGGCCGAACCCGCATTCCTGACTCCCGGCTCCTGCGGCGCCGCCAGCCGCGGCAGCGTGAAAAAGAATGTGGCGCCGAGGCCAGGTTCCGACTCGACCCAGATTCGGCCGCCATGCGCCTCGATAATCCGTTTGCAAATAGCCAAGCCCGCCCCGGTGCCCTCGACTTCCTCGCGCCGGTGCAAGCGCTTGAAAATCTTGAATATCTGCTCATGATACTGGGCTTCGATGCCGATCCCGTTGTCGCGCACGAAGAAAGTCGCAAATGCCGGGTCGGACTCGGGGCCGCCGTCCAGGCGGGCGCCGAACACGACTTCCGGTCTTTCGCTGCGGTTGTAGCGCAGGGCGTTGGTGAACAGGTTCGCCAGCAGCTGCATGATGCGCTCACGGTCGGCGGCCACCGGCGGCAGCGGCCCCTCGACGCGGACCGCGGCCTGCTTCCGCTGCACGAGGTTGTGGAGGTCGGACCGCACGATATCTACGGCCTCGTCCCAGGAAAAAGGCCGTGGCGCATTGATGACCCGACCCGCCCGGCTTAACTGCAACAGGTCGTCGATCAGGGCGCCGAGGCGGCGGCTGGCCTGGATCAGGTGGTCGATGTACTCGCGGCCCTCGTCGCCCAGGGCGGGCGCGTAGTCCTGGGCCAGAAACGTGCTGAACGCTTCGACCGTGCGCAGAGGCTCCTTGAGATCATGCGACACAACGTAGGTGAAATCTTCCAATTCCTGGTTGATGCGCTTGCGCTCGGTCTGGTCCAGGGCGGCGCTGCGCGACCGGACGAAGGCGCCCTGGTCGTCGGTGATGATGGTGGTGCCGATCCAGACGTCGATGACCGCGCCGTCGCGCTTGACCCACTGGGTCTCCATTTCGCCGTTCCGCTGGAAAATGCGGCGATCGGTGCGATAGCCGGTTTTGCCGGCCGGCGGCAGCAGCTTCGAGTACGATTGCCCAATCAGCTCCTCGCGCCGATATCCCAGCGTCCCAACCATCGTTTCGTTGCAGGCGACCAGCCGGCCGCGGGCGTCCAAGCTGAAGTAGAGGACGGGCGCCTGGTGGTAGAGGTCGCGGTAGCTTTCCTTGAGCCGTTGCAGATCGCGGTTGATCTCGCGCAGACGGTCGTTGGCTTGCGACAACTCCTCGGTGCGCCGCCGCAGCTCCCGCTCGGTCAGCACGCGTTCGGTGACGTCCAGGAGGTGGCATCGCAGGTTGAGCGGAGCGCCGGCCTCGCTGTAACAGGTCATCACGTCCATGAGCAAATGGCTCTCGACCAGCGACAAGCCGGAGTCGCCGCGCAGCGATCGCTTGCGTCCGGGCTTGCCGGGCGTCAGGACGCGGAAAGTGATGTCGTGACCTTCGCCGTCTTTAAGGGCTTCGTGAAGGGCGGCTCGCAGCGCCAACGCGTCGTCGGGATGGACCACATCGAGGAAGGAGCGGGCGACCAGGTCGGCGATCGGCTTGCCGATGAAGTGTTGCAGCGGCGTGGTGGCGGCGATCCAGTGCAGATTCGGCGCCAGGCGGGCGATCATGCGGCGGCGAGCGCCGGCGCCGAGGAAGCGCGTCGGCCCGAGGGAATCGTCGGCGGCGCCGCGACTGGCGTCGTCTTTGCGAACCTTTTCCAGCAACTCCTGGGCACGCACTACCTCGTCCAGGGCGTGGCGATAGCACGATACCAGGCCGTCCAGGCGGTCCAGCAGCAGCGGCAAACCCGAAGGACGCTGCTTTCGTTTTGTCGGCGAACCGAAAACCTGATGCGACGGCGTCTTCTGCACGGCGGTAATGCGCCCAGCCAGGTCGTGGAGCATCCGCCGGCAGCGACGTTTCATGCGCCACACCGCCAGCAATCCGACGACGACGGCGGCGCCGGCCGCTATAGATAAGAGCACCCACGCCGGCGGAATGGGGGCATCCACCTTAGCTTGCGCTTCGGCGCGATATCGCTCCAGGAAAACAAGGGGGACCGTAAGCAGCGCGGCAATCAGAACGACGCCGGCGGCGGTCGGCCACACGCGGAAGCGCATGGTCCTCAATCCTCGCGCATGGGGGGGAGTCCAGGCGAATCTTTTAAGCATGGGACATGAAATCGCGAAATGCAAGGGAAAGTGTGCGGCGTGCGCCGATTGATCAGGAACGACGGATTTGCACGAAGGGTCCGGGGGAACGACGGCGCGGCCATCCGTCGCCAAGTGCGAGGAGACTGACGTCTAGGCCGCCTTGTCCGCCGTTTTTTGACGCCGGATTGCATCCTCGGCGAAGTGTTCCGACGCCGCCCTGCCGCTTGCGTCGCGCACCCGCAGCTGTGCAAGCAACCGGCGCCGCAGCGACCGGAACGGGACGGCGATCATCCGATGGGCCCGAATCCACCACGGGCGCCCCACCTTCTGCGAAATCGGCATTTCGGCGTAGATGTCGGGGCGGTTGTGCCGGACGTGCTTGCGAAAGTGGTACTCGTCGCTGCGCTGCAGCAGCGTCAGCAGGCCGCGCAGAATCGCTGTGTCGGCCGGCCAGCGCCAGCCAAGAACGGCGCTGATCTGAAAGTCGATCAGATACGGCTGGCCGTCGTCGCCGAGCAGAATGTTTTCCGCCTTATGCAGATCGACATAGGCCATTTTGCGCCGGTGCATTTCGGCGAGCAGGCGTCCCAGCCGCGGGAAAAAGTCGTCGGGAACGCGATCGCGTTGCGCCAGCGGCCGGCCCGCGACGTAAGCATGGGCCACGGCGTTTTCGACCCGTTTGCCGCCGACCCGGACGACGCCGCGCGGCGCCGGCACGTTCGGCAAATCGGCCAAGAGGGCCAGGATGTGCGCTTCACGCCGGGCCAGCAGGCGGCCGAGCCACGCCAGCGGCAAGCCGAACAGCGGCTGGCGCCGATTGAATTTGCACACAATGCGGCCGGCCGGTCCTTCGTAAAGGGCGGTCGCAGCCCAGGAATCGTGCTTGAATATCTCCACCCGATGATACAGCGCCCGATCCACCTCGATTTCCTGGGGTGGATCGTCGCGTCCCAGGGCCCGAAGCGCGGCCGGGCGCGGGCGGGCGCTGGCGACAGTGGCGGTTTGCGGGCCGACCATGGGGCCTCGCTCTAAAGGGACGTTTGGAGAAAACCAGACGTGAGCGTATAGCAGCACGGCGCCGATGGGTCAAGGCGAGCGTTGGACGACGCTCGCCATGCGGCGCCCTATTCGTTATGCTGGTTGCTGTGCATTCGTGCCCGCGAACGGGGATTCCATGGCCAGGACCGAAGAAAGCGACGCCCCTCCACCCCGCAAACCGGCCGCCGAATCCAACGGCGTGGACGTGGCCGCCGTGGCCGCCAAGATCCTCGCCAACATGGAAAAGGTGGTCATCGGGAAGCGCAATCAGCTGACGCTTTGCCTAGCGGCCTACTTTTGCGAGGGACATATTCTTCTGGAAGACGTGCCGGGCGTCGCCAAGACGATGCTCGGCCGGGCGCTGGCCCGCAGCGTCGGTTGCACCTTCAAACGGCTGCAATGCACGCCCGACTTGCTCCCGACCGATGTGACCGGCGTGTCGATTTTCAACCAGAAAACCGCCGAGTTTGAGTTCCGAGCCGGCCCCGTGTTCGCCCAGACGCTGCTCGTCGATGAAATCAACCGGGCGACGCCGCGGACCCAAAGCGCTCTGCTGGAAGCGATGGCCGAGCGCCGCGTCAGCGTGGACGGCCAAACCTACAACCTCAAGCCGCCGTTTCTCGTCATTGCCACGCAAAACCCGATCGATCACGAGGGCACATTCCCGCTCCCGGAAGCTCAGCTCGACCGCTTCCTCATCCGGCTCAGCCTCGGCTATCCGACGCTTGAGGAAGAAGGCAAAATGCTGATGCGTCTGCAGCACGGCCATCCCATCGACGACCTGGGAACGGTCGTTACGGCGGCGGAAGTGCTGGCGTGTCAGGAGGCCGTGCGCGCGGTACACGTCGATGACAAGCTGCGTCGCTACATGCTGGAAATCGTGCAAGGGACGCGGACGCACGACGACGTGGCGCTGGGCGGCAGTCCGCGGGCGTCAATCGCGCTGTTCCGAACGGCCCAGGCCTACGCCGCGCTGCAAGGCCGCTCTTTCGTGCTGCCCGACGATGTGAAACGCATGGTGCAATCGGTGCTGGCGCATCGTGTCATCCTGCGGCCGGAGAGCCGGTTGCGCAAGGTGACGACTGGGGCGCTGCTGCACGAGATCGTCAGCGATGTGCGCGTGCCGACGCCGTCGGACCGCCCGCCGGAAACGGATGCGTATGAGTGAGACGACTGGGGAAAAGCCTGGCCCGTAAGCCGCAGTCTTAGGGCGTGGGCCCCGTCTCCGCCCGTAGCTGCGTCGAGGATAAATCCACGCGAAACGCCGACTCCGGGATGCCGCTGAACAGATCGCGGTACGGTTCCGGCACAGGGACAGTGTCGGCGGACAGGAAGCGCTCGTCGCCGGCGACGCGGCCGGCCATCAGGAAGCGGCAGCCGCTCGTGCGAATGCGACCCAGCGCCGCGGCCATGCGTTCCTCGCTGTCATGGTAAAATCGCGGCTGCACCACGCGGGCCGCAGTGTCGGCGCCGACCACGAAAACGCAGCCCGGAAACAGCTCCGCTTTCTCCACATAGGTCGCCGCTCGCGTCAGCCACACCGGCCCCCGCCAAGCGAATTGCGCCAGCCGTCGCCGTACTTCCTCATCTCCCAGTGGCGGCTTGTCGGCGTTCAGCACGCTCAGGTCAAAGGCGGGTGGGGCGCCGACGATTTCCGAGGCGACCTTCGCCAGGCCCATGTGCCCGGCGTGCAGCGGATTGAAAGCGCCCGGCAGGAGCACCAACGGCTTGGCCGCGTCCGGCCGCATTCGGCCGTCCGCCTCGACGCACAGGGCCAGGGTCTCCCCGGCAAAAAAGCGACTCAACGGTTCGTTTTCGATCGTCGTCTCGGCGATGACTTCTTCGCCTGGCAATAGTGGCTCGCTCAGCCGGCCAGCCACTCCCAGCGCCTCGGCCAACGTGTTCAGCAAGACGCGACCCAGGACCTGCTCCTCGTCTTCACGGTCGCGCGCCTCCTTGACCAGCGTGAGGGATCGGGTGAGAATGCGCAACCCCGTGTGGACGGAAACATGGAAGCGGTGGTCGCCGTGCTTGGGACGGTCGGACCGCAGACTGGCCGCGCAGCCGACGCCGGCGATCGGTGAAGCGGGCGCCAGCCAGCGGGCGCGCTGCGAGGCGCGGATCGCCATGGCTCGACTGATCGGTGCGGAGCAAAAGGACTCGGGCCGTCGCCCGAGGAACTCGCACAGGGATTCTTCCGCGTAGGGGGTGACCGTCTCCAGCACCGTGCGCGAGCCGCCGGGCACGGACAGCAGCTGCCCCACCGCTGCGGCGCCGCCGCCAGTGACGGCCAGCACCCAGCGGTAGGGCGCCTGATGCAATTGGACGATCAGATCGTGAACGTCCGCGTCCATGAGCGGTCCTACGGACACTCTCCCCAATGAAAGATCGCTTTTATTCTCTCCCTTAGCCGGCCGTGGAACAGCTTCTTCCTGGGCGGACACTCCGAGACGGATGGGCAGGGCGCCGCCGGTGCATAGCTCGGCGCCGCCGGCGGGAAGGAACTGATCGCCGGCGCCGGCGCGGGGGCCGACGGCGGCGGCAGTACATCAGGCGGCTGGGAGTAGGCCGCCGAAAGGGCGATCAAAGCCACGACGGCGATGGCCAGTCCCGTTTTCGTTTTCATCGCGGGTTCCTCCGTGAGAATCGACGACGCCGTTGTCCAAGGGCAATCGTCATACCGCGAGGCCCGTTATTCGTGGGCCGTCGACGGAGGTCGTTGCGACGCCGACGCCTGGGGAATACGCCGGCCGCCGACTGGCGCCAGACGGCCTTGCAATTCTTACCCGCTGCCCGGTGGAAGAATGACAAACGGGAGGGTCACTTGTCCACGGGAACCAGCCGCAGCATGAGGGCCTGTGGCTCGGCGAGTTTGCGGATCTTCGCTTCCAAATCGCCGGCCTTCTTCTGGGCCTCGTCCAGCGGAATTCCCTTGGGCGTGTCGGGCCGCTTGTAGCCGACGTCGGTGAGCCACGCCAGGCCGAGCAGGTGCGACCGCTCCGCCGCCAGCTTGCCCAATTGCGCGGCGCGGACGTTGATGGACAGGTCCTTGACTTCAGTAAGGTCCAGGCCTGAGTCGAGCCGATCGCGCCCGATTTCGCCGAGCTTCTTGTCGCCCTCGTAAAGCGTGTACTTTTCGAATGGCGCGTCGGAGACCTTGAGCCAGGGGCGGTTCCTTTTGTCGTCAATCTTGGGCTTCTCCACGATTTGCCCGTTCCATGCCGGGTCGGCCGGGACCGGCAACCGCATCGTCCGGGTAAACCGGAATCCGCCGCTGTCCGCCGAGAAATCCTTGACATCCTCCGACGTGGAGCTGATCTTGCCCGTTTTTGCGTTGATTTCGACGACGTCCAAATCCGCCGGGGCACCCCATACCCGAAGGATCGCCTGGGCGACCAGCCAATGCCCCGATGCATCAATGTGAACGCCGTCGCCGCTCAGACAGTATTTCGGATCGAGTTTCCGCACTTCCGCCACATGGCGGCTGACGGCCGCATGGGCGTCCACCACCATCAAGCCCTTGTCGCGCAGGGTCAGCATCCAATCGGAGTAGCGCTGCAGTACGTCGTCATAGCCCTCGTAAGGATGCATCCAGCTGAACTTGTCGGCCGTCTTCGCCAGCAGCTTGTCGCGGATCGGACCCGGATCGAACGGCGGCGGCGTGACGACGACAACCTTCGCGCCGGCCTTCGTCACGCGGTCGATCACATCCAACATGCCGTCCTGGTATTTCTTGAAGCGATCCTCGCTGAAGGGATAGTAAATGCCGTCGTTCATGCCGTAACAGAGCACGACGACGTCGGGCTTGGTCTTGGCCAGGACGCGGTCCAAGCGCTCGTGGACGTCGGGACGCGGATAGGGATGGTCCGGCTCCGACAGGCCGCTGGCGGTTTCGCTCGGCAGACCGAGGTTGAGCAATTCGTATTTCCGGTCCGGAAAGCGCGTGAATAGGTAGGCGTCGAGGTAGGCGATGTAATGTCCGGCGAAAGTATTGCTGTCGCCCAGGAAGGCGACGCGCTGGCCGTCCTGCAAGAAGAAATCGTCCTCGGCGCGGGCGGCTGGGCCGGCGGCGGCAATCAGCGCCAGCACGGCGATGAGGCGTCGGTGCATGACAGCTCCAAAATGACAAATCTCCCCGACGAAGCCAGCGATTATGGTATCGCCGCATGGCGGTCACGGCGAAAATGTCCAGTTTTTTTGACTTGACAGTTGCTCTCGTTCCCAGGCTCCGCCTGGGAACGCACTGCCCGGCAGGCTCTGCCAGCCGGAGAGAACAGACGCGAGGCAGAGCCTCGCAAGCAGTCCGTTCCCAGGCAGAGCCTGGGAACGAGAAGATCCACCCAAGTAACGGACGCACACCCCCGGCGAAAATGTCCAGTTTTTTTGACTTGACAGTTCCTCTGGCGAAAGGTTTACTTAACATGCTAACAAAACCGCTGCGTGGTCGATGCCAACGATGCCGTGTCAGACCGCAATGCCCCGCCCGCTTGACGCGACGCTTCTCGTTTTCATCCCCACCTTTGCGCCCTAGCCTTCCGCCCGCCGGACTCGCTCCCGGTTGCGTTCGACAATTCGCCGATTCTTGCGTTGCCCGGTCCGAAGCGCGGGGTGCGGGCGGCCAGCGCCCACATGGATGTTGGCCGTCCCGTCCACCGCATCTCTGGCTCCGGTGCGAACGTGCAGCTGGCGCTCTGTTCAGGTTTCCGCGATTCTCGGTGATAGGTCCGCGCCAGTAATTCGTCGTATACGGGGCCGGGAATCTTCTTGATGACGACAGACCCGGCCGGTACTATACTTGATGATGAGGTAGGTAAACGGGCGAAGCTGCGCCGATGCGACGTCCGAACGACGACGGCGGCTTCGCAAGCTGGGAACACCGGACGGCCATAACGGCCCGACAGGAGTACCAACGATGAACTTGTGGATGCGGCGGACGGCGGCCGTTGCCTTGACGGTCGCCCTGTGCGGCGGCAACCTCCTCGCAGCCGACGTCGAGAAAAAAACCACTCCTGCCTTCGGCGTGATGTCGTCGACCGCGCCGGACGCCGTGAAGGCCCAGGCCTTGGACTGGCTGAAGTCGGTCGGCAAGACCGACGAAGCCTCGCTCAAATCCTTTGAAGCCATCTGGTCCACCGATCGGCCCACCCTGGACAAGCTGGCCGGCACGTTCGCGCTCGGCAATGCGGACGCTGGTAAGCTCCTGGCCGACGCACGCAACCCCGACGCCGCCGCGCCCCAGGAGCCGCCGGCCGTCGTCTCCGACGACAAGCAAAGCCCGTTTTTCCGCTCCAATTTCGCCCTGGTCTACGCCAAGAGCCTGTCTGACCGCCATGTGTATGAGCAGGTTCTCGATACGCTTAAGACGGTCAAGGCCGAGCAAACCGTCGATCCCTCCACCTACTTCTTCACCCTCGCCGTGTCCGAACACGCCCTCATCATGAAGGACCAGGCCCTCGATTCGATCGACCACCTGCTGGCCGACGTTTCCGATGCGCCGCAGCGCTATCGCACGGTCGGCGCCCTGATGGCCTTCGACATGGCGAACTGGAAGGACGGCGGCCAGGACATCGCCTCGCGCCTCGACCCGCTGACCCGAAAGATGCGGGCCGTCAAAGATCGGCTCGATTTGGAGCGCGGCGGCGAAAAGACCCAGAAGATGGAAAAGGAGATCGTTTTCCGTCTGGACGAGGTCATCAAGGAGTTGGAGAACCAGCAGAAGGGCAACGGCAGCGGCAGCGCCAGCAACAACGGCAACTGCCCGCCCGGCGGCGACCGGGACGCCCAGAACAACCAGAACATCACCTCGACCAGCCCGGCCAAGGACGACTACTTGAACCAGGGCAAAACCGAGGGCAAAATCGACGCCAAGAAGCTGGCGGACAACGCGGCCCAGTGGGGCAACATGAAGCCGAAGGAGCGAGCCGACGCCATGCGCGACATGACGAAGGACTTGCCGCCGGACCTGCGCGATCAGGTGGAGCGCTACTTCAAAGAGCTGTCGCAGCGTCTTGACGAGAACGACGACAAGTAACAGAATGCAGAAGTCAGAACGCAGAATGCAGAATGAAAGAAACCTCTCTTTCATTCTGCATTCTGCTTTCGTTTTCGCCCGGAGCTTCTCAACACAGGGGGAAGATCGGCATGAAGTTGTTCCGTTACGCCGGCGCGATCGCCGCGACAGTCGCCCTGACCTCCGTCGCCCTCGCCGCCGAGGCGCTCGTTTCCGGCCCGCAAGTGGACGGCAAGGTTCCCGGCGCGTTCGAGCCTTATAACGTGACCGGCGAGGCGGCCGGCACAAAGAATTGTTTGGTTTGCCAGAACGGCGAGAACCCCGTGGTGATGATTTTCGCCCACGAAGTCACGCCGGAGCTGACCAAGCTGCTCAAGCGAGTCGATCAGATCACCGGCAAGCACAAAGACGCGGACATGGGCAGCTTCGTGGTTTTCGTCAGCAACGATAAGAGCCTCGAAAGTCAGCTGAAAGACCTGGCCCGCGACCAGGAGCTGAAGAATCTCGTGCTGGCCATTTGGAACGACCCCAACGAGCAGGCCGGGCCGAAGAAATACCACGTCAACCCGGACGCCGACGTGACGGTGGTCCTCTACACCGACCTGAACGTCAAGGCGAATCACGCCTATCGCAAGAGCGAATTCTCCGAGAAGGACATCGACGCCATCGCCGGCGAAGTGTCGAAGATCCTGCCGACGAAGTGACGCGGCCGCGTCATTGGTTAGCCGCGGCGCGGCAGC
>DATKHW010000944.1:0-8723 GCA_035546275.1 Gemmataceae bacterium | reverse complement strand
CTCTAAACGCGTATCCAGCTCCTTCAACTCCTCTTCCAGCCGCTGCACTTCCCAGCGCTGCACGGCCGCATCGCTCTCGACCTCCTGCACTTCCCGGTCCGCCGCGGCGACGGATTCGGTCAGCCCCGCCGCATGCCGCGTCGCTTCCACGAGCCGCCGCCTTGTCCGCGACGACTCCGCCTCCAGGTCGTCGTCCTGCTCCCACCCGTGGCCGAGCGTCGTCTCCTCCGCGGCGATCTGCTGGCGCGCCGCCGACAGCTCCGTTTCGCGCTCGCGCACGGCCGCGTCCAGGCCCGTCAGCGATTCCTCCAGCCGGCGGAGGTCGCGCTCCCAGGCGTCGGCCTGTTCCGTCTCGGATCGCAATGCCTCGCGCAACGCCTCGAATTCATGCGTTTTCGCGTCCAGAGACTCCGTCAGACGGCGATACTCACGAAGCCCCAGGCCGACGCGAAGCTCCTTCAACCGAGCGGTGTGCTCCCGGCTTCGCTGGGCCTTGGCGGCTTGCAGCTGCACCGTCCGCAGCTGCTTCTCCACCTCTTCGACGATGTCTTTGAGCCGTTGCAGGTTGTGATCGACGCGCTCAAGCCGGCGCAGGGTTTCGGTCTTCTTGACGCGGAAGCGGCTCACACCGGCCGCCTCCTCGAAGATCAGGCGCCGTTCCTTGGTGGAGGCTTGCAGCAGCACGTCCACGCGGCCCTGTTCGATGATGCAGTAGGCGTCGGCCCCGGCGCCGCTTCCTAAAAAAAGGTCTTTTACATCCTTGAGACGGCAGACGGCGCCGTTGACGAGATATTCGCCTTCGCCGCCCCGGTAGACGCGGCGGCCGATTTGCACTTCGTCGGCTTCCGTGGCGAGGACGCGCCGGCTGTTGTCGAACGTCATCGTCACTTCGGCCAAACCGAGGCTGCGCCGCGTCGCCGAGCCGTTGAAGATCACGTCCGTCATTTCGCCGCCGCGAAGGCTCTTGGCGCTTTGCTCGCCCAGCACCCAGCGCACGGCGTCCACCACATTGCTCTTGCCCGACCCGTTCGGCCCCACGATGCCCGTCACGCCAGGCGAAAAGACGAACTCCGTCTTGTCCGCGAAGCTCTTGAAACCCACGAGTTCAAGGCGCTTGAGCATGTCGCCCTCCGTGGTCCGTCGTCCGTGGTCCGTGGTCCGTTGCCGTTCGCGGACGGTGCGTTAGCGCCGAAGCGTTCAATCAGCCAGCGAAAACGGCAGTCGGCGACCCACAAGGGACAGCGGACAACGGACAACGGACATTACTTGCCGCTGAACAGCGTCGGCGTCGCACCCAGGTCCTGCGGAGCGACGACGATCTGGCCCTGGGCGTTCAGCTCGTCGCCGCTCTGGGCGGCGCGAGCCAGATCGATCACGGACACGGCCTGCGGCAAGGCGTCGGCTCGCACCGGGCAGCTGAGACAGTCGCAACGGCGAGCCTGCTGCAGCAGTTCCAGGGCCTCGGCGTAGGTCCCGCCCATGTCGGCCATGGTGCGGAACAAATCGTCCATCTTGAGCGAGCACTGCTTTCGCTGCACGCCGCCCTGCGGCGGGAAGCGGCTGATGGTGCAGCGATCGTCATCCGTCGCGGTCACTGCGAACTGGCCGGCCAAGAGCGAGAACGGCGGCCGCATTATCGGCTCCTGGCCGAACAGCACGATCTCCGGCCGCCGCGTCGTCGAGATGTGGATCAGCGGCGGACAATCCGGCGCGACGCGGTGCAGCCAGAACGAGTTGTTCAGGAAGTCGCCCTGCACCAGTGGATCCTCGTCGTTCAGGGCGCGGAGGGCGCGGAAGGCGCCGTAGCGCGCCTCGACGTCCTCGTCGGCCGCGCAGAGCAGCAGGTCGCGCAGCTGGGTGTGGGACACCGACTCGTCCAGGGACGCCAGGGCGGTCAGTGCGAACGCGCGCAGCAGGGGTTGTTTCACCACGGCAGCGCCCAATTCCTCGCCGCCGGCCGGGCAGTCGAGATAGGCCAGCGACTCGGCGGCGCAGAAGCGCACCAGGGGATGCGTGGATTGCAAGGCGGTCTTCAGGATTGGGACGCTTTGCTGCCCCAGGGCCTCAAGCCGCAGTGCGGCGGTCACTGTCCGGGCCGGGTCGAGCAAGTCCTCGGCCAGGCGCTGGGCGTACGGCCGGGATTGCACGGGCCGGCCCTGTTCGTCCATGTCGTTCTGCAGCGGTACGAGGCGAACGACCCGCAGGAAACGCGGCAAATTAAGCTTGTAAGCCGGCGGCGCATGCAGCTCGATAGCGAGGTTGTTGCTGGCCACGGCCGTGGCGTCGTCGGGCGATTCGGCCGTCCCGCCGTGCAACGCCTCGTTGATGCGCGTGGCTGCCAGCATGGCGACGCGAGCCTGCTGGTAACCCGGATTGAGGAGAAGCAGGAGAGGATTAGGACGCAAGCACTTGCCGCCGCCCCAGATACGGCCGTGCTTAACGCGGTCCGCCTCGTCGCCGTCGCCCAGACCGACCAGCACCGGGCCTTCGCATGTGGCGCAGGGAAGGCCTGGCAGGGCCACGTCGGGGCCGTTGTAGTTGGGATTGAGATGCTTCGTGTAGTCGTAGTTGGACAGCACACACTTGCACAGATAGCCGCCGCGGAGACTTGTCGCCTTGCCGGAGTGCGGCGGCAACGACACCACCACGTCCATGGGGTCGCCCTTGACCGCTCCAGGCGCATACTGGGCCGTCACCACTACCAGCGCGTGAGTGGGATCGGCCAACTCCTTTTTCACGTCCTTAACGTTATCCTTGGTGAGCTGTTCTTCCAGCATGGTGCGATAATTGTCCGGAGCCGGGTCGCCGCCGGTGCCGTCGAGGCCGACGACCAGGCCGACGCCGCCGAGCGGAATCGGATCGGCGTTGCCGACCGACGTGACCTCGCCGACGGTCTTGAGACCGTAGCGCTCGGTTTCGTTTTCGTCGCCGGCCTGGAGACGGGCTTGCTGTTTCAGGTTCGAAATGCTGGGAGTTTTGCAGCCGACCAGGCCAAGGAGGACCGCGGCCAGCGCCCCCCAAGGCGCCAGGCGCAGAGCCGGGCGCAGACAGTCTGAAATGCGACGGTTCATGAGATCGCCCCCAAGCGACGGCGTACCGAACGGGCCGGGCGCCACACCGGACCGCATCTATCAACGCGCACCAACCGGAAATTGGAGGGGCGGACAATAGGAAGAAGGGGAACGCGTGTCAAGGCGGCTTTTTGGCGCCAGCGCACACCGGGATAACGGTTCAGATATTCATGAAGCGCCGGCGGGACGCAAACCGATGATGGGATGGGCGCCGGTGCAATCCGCGCCAACCGGGCGGTCCCCACACAGATCAGCCGGCCGCAGGGAGCGTCCCTTGAACACGATCAAGCAATCCTGTGCGCGCTTCGGCCTGGTACTCCTTGGCGCGTCCGCCGTGGCCTGGTCCGTTTCGCCTGGGCAAGAGCCGGCGCAATGCGGACCGTCTCCGACGTCCTGGAACGCAGTCCAGCCGGCCGTCGCGCCTTCTCCGTTCGCCGCGGCGCCGGAGTTGTCCCCCGAAGCGCTGGTCACGGAAGTGCTGGCGCGTAATCCCACCTTGACCGAGATGACCGCCGCCGCCCAGGCCGCCGCCGCTCGCTATCCGCAGGCGATCTCCCTAGAAGACCCGATGTTCGGCGCCACATTCGGTCCGGGAACGATCGCCCCGGACGACCGAGGCGTCGAATTCGCTTCGCGGCTGGAAATCTCGCAAAAATACCCCTGGCCGGGCAAGCGTCGCCTGCGCGGGGAGAACGCCGCCGCCGATGCTCGCGCCGCAGACTTGGATGTGGACGACGCCCGCCTTCAGCTGATCGAGAACGCCCGCGACGCTTTCGCCGATTATTACTTAGCCGGTCGCGGTCTTGCCGTAAACCAGGAGGCGCTGGACATCCTGCGTTCCATCCAGAGCAACCAGGAGACGCTTTTCAAGACCGGCAAAATCCCCGAGCCGGATCTGCTCCAGACGGGTGTCCAAATCGGCCGCGAGCGCCAGCGGCGGTTGACCCTGGAGCGAATGCTGGACGTGGCTCGCGCCCGCATCAATGCCCTGCTGGACTTGCCGCCCGACAGTCCGCTGCCGCCGCCGGCTCCAATTCCCTCGGCGGCGGCCTTGCCGGATGAACAGGCCCTGCGTGCCGCCGCCTTGACGCAGCGTCCGGACTTGAAAGCGTTGGCTGAGCGCATCGCCGCGGAGCAGGCCGCTCTGGGCTTGGCCCACAAGGAGTATTACCCCGATTTCGAGCCGTTTTTCATGTACGACCGCTTTATGGGCAATGTATCGGACAACCGCGACCTCGCCGCCATGCTCGGCGTCCGCGTCAATCTGCCGATCCGCCTGGCGAGACGCGACGCGGCGGTCCAGGAAGCTGAGGCGCGCGTCAACCAGCGCGTGGCAGAACTGCGGCGGCTGACCGACGACGTAAACCTCGCGGTGGACCAGGCCTATAAGGAAACGGTGGAGAGCGAGAAAATGGTCCGTTTGTACGAGGAGAGCATACTGCCGGACGTCGAGCTGAACGTGAAATCCTCTCAAACATCCTATACCACTGGCAAAATTCCAGCGGTAACCCTGCTCGATGCGGAACGTAACCTGATCGACTTGCGCGACAGCTATTACCAGGCCACGGCCGACGCCTTCCGCCGCCGGGCGGCGCTGGAGCGGGCCGTGGGCGGCTCGCGGGACGGCGTCACGCCTTCGCCGGCGCCGCCGTCAGCGCCGCCGGCGCCGCCGTCTCCGCCTGCGCATTTGCCCCCCGTCTCGCCTGGATCTTGAGCCATCGCGCCCGCCGCACCCAGTAGAAGCGGACCGGCAGGAAGATGTCTACGACTTCATCGGCGATCAACAACCCGCCCAGCACCGGCAGGGCCATCGACGCAATTACCTCGCTGCCCACACCCGATGCGAACAGCATCGGCGCCAACGCCAGGATGGCCACGCCCTCCGTCAGCAGCTTGGGCCGCAGCCGATGCACCGCCCCTTCGATCACGGCCTGCCGCAGCTCTTCCAGGGAACTGATTTTCTCCAGTCCCCCACGCTTGTCGATGGCCTGGCGCAGATAGACCAGCATGATGACGCCGGTTTCCGTCGCCATGCCGAATGCGGCGATGTATCCAACCCACACGGCCACGCTGAAATCCGTCGGCGGCGCGCTCCAATCGAGCGCCCGTATCTTGGGGAAGAGGAACTGAAAAAAGACGCCGCCGGCCAGGGCTTCGGGCACGGCAAGCATCATTAGCGCCGCATCGGTCAGGTCCTTGTACGTCAAATACAGCACAAGGAAGATTAGTATCGCCACGGCGGGAAGTACGACTCGCAGCGTCTGCGCCGCCCGCACCTGGTTTTCGAACTCGCCGCTCCATTCGACGTGGACGCCCTCCGGCAAAGGGACTCTCTCCGCCACCGCACGCCGCGCCTCTTCCACAAAGCCGATCACGTCGCGATCGCCGTGCAGGTTTACCGTGACGTAGTTGGCAAGTCGGCCGTTCTCGCTTGTAATCATGGCGGGCCCCTCGACGATACGCACGTCGGCGACCTCCGAAAGCGGAATTTGCAGCGGCGCCGCTCCGACCGCGTGTTCCGGCGCCGTCATGTGCGACTCCGTCGGCTCGGTGGTCGTGGTCGGCGGGGCCGTTTCCGGCATGATCGACGCGGCCGGGCGCGGCGCCATGCCTCGGCTTACCAGCAGCCGCTTCACCTTTTCCTCGTCCTCGCGGAAGTCGCGCGCATAGCGGATGCGGACCGGGAAGCGGTCCCGCCCTTCCACCGTCTGCGTCGCGACGCGGCCGCCCAGAGCGATCTCAATGGTATCCTGAATGTCGCCGACGCGAACGCCGTACCGCGCTGCCTTTTCCCGGTCGATCTTAATCTCCAGATAGCCCTTGCCGGTGACGGGCACGGCGGTCGCATCCGCGCCAGGAACGCTCTCCACGGCCTTCTTGACTTGCTGACACACTTCGTCGATGGTCTTCAAGTCGGGGCCGAAGACCTTGACGCCAATCTGCGTGCGGACTCCCGTGGCAAGCATGTTGATGCGGTTGATGATCGGCTGCGTCGGGATGTTGGCCCAGCCGGGGACCTGGATCGCCGTGTACATCTCCTGAACCAGATCGCCTTTGAGACCATCTTGCCGCCGCCATAAGATAAGCCCGCGCGCGAAGGGCTTCTCTAACTCCGCCCGCAGCGCCCGGATGGGGGCCAGGGCTGATTCGTCGGGTCGCTTGCCCTGGCGGGCTTGGGCGGCTGCGTCTGCGAAGCGGCCGCAAGCGTCGCCGTGTGGGGCGCCGGCGAGCAGGCGGCGGCTCTCGGCCGCCGCCGCCGCTTCCTCTAGCGCCGCCCACGTGAATGTCTCGGCGCCGCGGTCCACTAGCTCCCCGTTCACGGTATCGCGCACAAACTCTGTCCAGCGGACCGACCGCTGATGCGCTGTCGCCCGAAGCACCACATCGTTGAACGTCTTCGGCTTGAGGCCCGCCGCTTCGCCAGCGACATCCAGCGCGGTTTGGAAGGCGTTTTCACGCAGCGCCAGCGCATCCCCCGGCTGGCCGTGCAAGACGCCGCGATCCGCCAGCCGGCGCGCGACGTCGTCCGTCAGCTTGGTCACGTCTTCCAGCGCTGGGTATTTGGCAAGCCACGCCCCGTAGGTGGGCGTCAGGTCTCGCGCCAGCGCGTCGATCTCCGCGCCGTCGTTCGTCCCGGCCGGCCATTGCAAATGGCCCGATTCATCCATGCGGCGCACCGTTTCCGCCACGGCTGTCCGCGTAAGCGTTGGACCGAGATCCGTCTGGAAGCCGCGGTAGCGCTCCGCCGTCTCCTTTCGCATGGCGTCGTCGAATTTCTCAAGCGCCTTCATGGCCGCCTCGTTGATCAACCCATCGCGCTCGTCGGCGCCGGCCCGGCGGACGTAGCCCTGCTCCTCCAGTTTCGCCAGCACGGCCCGCGTCTGGCCGACCGCGTCGTCGAAGTGCATTGCCCGCCGGGGCCACCACTCCTTTGGCCGGAAGTTCACAAACGACTCGACCATGTTCAGCGGGGCCGGGTCGGTCGGCGTGTCGGCCCGGCCCGCCTTGCCGATCACCGATTCGACTTCCGGAAACTCTCGCAAGAGGGCGTCCCGGGCCTTGAGGTCGTCGGAGGCCTCGGCGGCGCCCACCTGCGTCGTCGAGGTCGGCATGTCCATCAATGTGCCCTCGTTCAAGTCCGGCATGAACTCGACGCCGATCTGCGGAAAATGAAACGCCAGAACGCCGATGAGCGTGAGCGTCGCCAGGCTCAGCAGCTGCCAGCGTAACCCCTGCGTGAAAATCACCGTCAGCGTCGTGGTCGCGCAGAAGACGACGAAGAAGGCGATCTGCCAGTAATAATGCGATGCGCCGAGTCCGAGAACTGCCGGAAGCGGGAACAGCCCAGCCGCCAGGATCAGCAGAACGGCGAAGGCCCACATTACGAAGTTCCGCCGCGGCAGCGCCCACGACAACAGCGGTTTATAGACGCGGACGAAGCTGCGCACGATCCAGTTGTCTTCCTCGCGCCGCAGCTTGCCGCGGATGAACGCCGGTATAAGGGCGGGCACCACCGTCGCCGAGATCAGGGCCACGCCTACCATCGCCAGGCTCTTCGTGATCGCCATGGGATGGAACAGCTTCCCCTCCCGCCCGGTCATCGCGAAAACCGGGATGAAGGAGATCAAAACAATCAGCACGGAAAAGAAAATCGGCCGGCCGACGGTCTTGCAGGCGCGGATGACGATCTCCCGCGTGTCGCCGATCACTTTCTTGTCGCCGAATTCCTCCTTGAGCTGATGCGTGGCATTCTCGACCATGACGATGGCTTGGTCCACCAGGATGCCGATGGAAATCGTGATCCCGGCCAGCGACATGATGTTGGCCTGGACGTCGAGGATATGCAAGACCCGCAAAAGCCACATCGACAGAAACGCGAACAGCACTGCCAGCGGCAGCGTGACGCAGATGACGAAGACGCTCCGGAAGTGCATAAGGATCAGCAGCACGGCGATGGAGGCGATGACCATCTCGTGCCACATGACTTCTTCCAGCGAGCTGATGGCGCCGTGGATGAGGCGGGTGCGGTCGTAGGCGGGGACCACGTGCACCCCCTTGGGCAGGCCGCCCTGGATTTCCTGGATTTTCTGCTTCACGCGCTCCGTCACGGCCAACGGGTTCTCGCCATAGCGCATCAGCACGACGCCGCCGACCGCCTCACCGCCGTCCTTCTCCAGAACGCTGCGCCGGAACTGCGGACCCAGCTGCACAGCGGCCAGGTTCTTGACGTAGACCGGCACGCCGGATCGCTGCGTCACAACGGTATCTTCAATGTCCTTGACGTCCGTAATCCAGCCGACGCCGCGGACCAGGTACTCGGCGTTGTTCTGCTGGATCGTCTGGCCGCCGACGGCGGAGTTGCTTTGGGCGACGGCGTCGTACAGCTCGCTCAACGTGACGCCGTAGGCCCGCAGCGCATTGGGGTCCACGTCGATTTGGTACTCCAACGGCAGGCCGCCGACGGCGGCGACTTCGGCCACGCCGGGCACGCCGTTGAGCTGCGGGCCGACGTAGAACTTCTGCAAGGCCCAGCGTCGTCCGGGGTCGAGGTCGCCGCCGTCGAGCGTGTACCAGAAAATCTGCCCGAGCGCCGTGGCGTCGGCCGCCATGTGCGGCGCGACGCCGGCAGGCAAGACGGCCCCCGCCTCGGCC